>NZ_JAELUC010000120.1 GCF_016429155.1 Pedobacter sp. ASV12
GGCAATACCCGCTCTTGGATAGACAATCAGTTGCAAACAGCGAAGAAATGGCGCCATATCCTTCCGATTAGACCAAAAGACCACGATAGCCGTACGCTTAGGCTCAGGGAACAAGATGACCTGAGGCAATTTTCGATTGCCTTGCTCAAGCTCAATTATCGGTATCGTTTGGCTTTGTATTATGGTTTGCTTACCCTGTTGAGCAAGCCGTTTCAGCGCGTTAATCTTTTTATTGTCAAGCAGTTAATCCTTAAATTTTTTTCATGGCCGAAGCCGTCTACATCGTCTCCAGCGAATTAGCTTACAACAAGCTGATTTGCAGCGATGCCGGACCACAATATGCGGCTACCATGCATTGGAAATGGATTGAGCTTCAAAACCTGAAAAAGCTCAGCAACGATCAGATTTACATCATCGACAACAGAATAGCCGAAGC
Organism: Pedobacter sp. ASV12; assembly: GCF_016429155.1. Classification (GTDB taxonomy): domain Bacteria; phylum Bacteroidota; class Bacteroidia; order Sphingobacteriales; family Sphingobacteriaceae; genus Pedobacter. Next base: position 437 of record NZ_JAELUC010000120.1, read on the forward strand.
CGAATGCCAGGTGTTGCAGCAACTGATAATCGCCAACCCTTCCATCAACTTTGTAGCCAAAATCGTAGACCCCTATCAAGAAAACAAAGACCATTACTATTATAAATGGCTGGCAACTATCTTATTATTTGAAAATGTACGGTTGCTATCAGTTTACGAACCCAAAGAACTTACCAGTACCTTAGCCCAAAAGTCGGTCCATCCATTGATCTATATTCCATATGTTTATGACGAACGCAAGGAACTACCGCTCGATGCACTGGGAAAGCGATCGAGGAAAATCATTATTTCTGGCGCCATCAATCCGGTCATTTATCCGTTCCGAACCGCCATCTGGAAAAAGACCCGCAGGTCGGTCAGCCGATTATGCTACCATGTTTTAAAGCATCCGGGCTATGCCGAACTTAGTCAACGCGAATTTGGTCACCACTTTGTGTACGATGGTTTTATTGCTTACTTGGCCCACTACAGATACATGTTGCTGTGTGGGTCGCGATGCCAGCTTGAATTTTTAAAATACCACGAATGCGCCTATGCAGGTTGTTTGCCCGTTGGAGAAGCTCCAACATGCTATCCTGATGAGATCAAAAAGTTGTTTGGTTCTATTGACCCCCAACATATCTTTAGCAGTACACTAAAAATAAACTGGCAGTGGTCAATCCAAAAGCATTTGGCGCGGTTGGAAAAATATAGGCATTATTTACGGGAAACGCGCTCAGCGGAAGTGCTTAATCAGCGCTTTGCCAACCACTTTAAGTCCAGCAAAACGTGAAATTACTATTTGTCCTCCCCGAATTTTTCCCCTTAACAGGTGGTGGCATTTGCACTTATTACGAAGAGCTCCTGCCTCTGCTTCAACGATCGGACATGTACGAACTGACCGTTATACAGGGAAGTGCCTTTGATGCGCGTGGAGGCGAAACCAATAGACACGGTATACCTGTACATTACTTGATGTATGGGGCATTGCTTGAAGAGAAGAAAAAATTTTCCCATCTCAATATCTTCCCCGAACTGCAGGCGCACCTCGCGGCAGCCTGGGCCATGTATGAAAAAGCAAAGGGACTTGGCAAGTTTGACGCAGTGATTACCTCAGATTGGGGGTTGGCCTTTGTGCCCTGGATATTGACTGGCCATACGCCTACAATCGTACACCTGCATGGAAGCCTTGGCCAAATCGATCATTATGAGCCGAGAAAAGGCTTAGCGCTACTGGCCCAAACTTATTTGCATATTGAAAAGGACTTGCTTCAAAAAGCCTCTTCGTTAGTGACCCATAGCAGGCAGAACATAAGGTTTTGGATAAACCAAGGCTTGCCAGAAGCAAAAACAAGCCTCATTCCCCCAATTGTAGCCAAAGCATCGAAAACTGGGAAAAAGCGGGAAAATGCCCAACTAACTGGGTTGGTAATTGCAAGAGTCCAGTTTTGGAAAGGCCCCATCTACTTATGCGAAGCCATTAGGCTAATGGATAGCGAAACCAGAGCCCGGCTTAACATCTACTGGATAGGCAGGGATACTTTCTATACTAACGAAAACATGAGCATGGGAGCTTTTCTGTTGAAGAATTATCCCGATGTATGGGGCAAAACCATTTTGCCTCTCGGCATCAAAACCCGCGAAGAACTCGACGAATATTACAATGAAATAGATTTTGGCATTGTTCCTTCTATATGGGACATGTTTAACCTGAGTGCCCTTGAACACTTGGCCCACGCAAAGCCATTGATATGCTCATCGGGCGCTGGTGCATCAGACTTTATGGCTGATGTAGCGGGAATTACGGTTTATGACAATACCGCTAGCGGGCTTGCCCAAGCCTTAACCAAATTTATCGCAAGCGGAAAAGAAAACCTGGAAGCTGCAGGCAAGCAAAATTCCTCGTTTCTGCAACAGCAATTTAATCAGCAAACAACCCTTGATGCACATTTCAGGGTAATTGAAGAGGCCGTTAGGGGCTTTGTACCTACAAATAGCCAACCTCAAGACCATCAATGGCTCTGGCCACAAACAGGAGCCCAAACAAATGCGAGGGCGGTGTTATTAGAATCTTGGCCCAACAAAGAAACCATTAACCTAATCCTTAAAAAACTGAAAACCAGCTTGAAGTCAAAGCTAAACTTAGAGAAATGAAATTTAAAGGCAAAAGTGATTTCGAAAAAATAATATTGGCCTATGCAAGAGGATTTAACCATCCTTTTAAGCTAAGGTTTCTAAATTGGCTTATTAATTCTTTCTACAAGTCAGGCTTAAGGCTTCAAAGTACATCCGGGCGCCTGCTCCAAATCGCACCTAACGATTTTATTGGCCACCAGCTGATATACCACGGCTGTTATGAGCCTATTTCGCTACAACTAGCCCTCAGGCTTTTAAATACAAAGCCAAATGCGGTATTTATTGATGTTGGGGCAAACATGGGTTTATATACCATTAATGCCGGAGCGATAGATGGCCTTAAGATTTATGCCATAGAACCGGTTGCTAAAAACTTTGTAAAGCTACAGGCCAACTATGCGCTAAATTCCAATCAAAACAGCACTGCTTGGCTCATCAATTTAGGGTTATCAGATACCAATGAACTAGCCTACATTTCCAATCCAGTGGAGAGCAACGAAGGAACATACAGGGTAGAAGACAGCGAACAAAGCAATGCCCAACTTATTGCGCTAACGACCTTGGACGAGCTGGTTACACATTTTAAAATTGACCGCATCGACCTTTTAAAAATGGATGTCGAAGGTTTTGAAGGGAAAATAATTGCCGGTTTCAAAAGCATCGGTAAAGTAAAGCCCCAGAACATATTGATGGAATATTCTGATTATGTGAGCAGGACAGGCATTAGCAAAACCTATCTTTATAATTACTTTATTGAATTGGGTTACGAAAGTTTAGACGTAAATGGAATGCCTTATGCTGGCGAAGGAGAATTAATGGAAGACAATATCTGGTTTCGACTCAAATGAAAAATACCCTGGCTCTTGGCATTCCGGCTTATAATGCGGCTTGGTGTTTACCAAGGCTGCTTAAATCGGCCCAGCAGCAGCTGATTCCATTTGATGAAATATTAGTCTATGACGATTGTAGCTTAGACGATACTTCACAAGTTGCCCAACAGTTTGGGGCCACCCTGATCAAGGGCGCGACTAATGCAGGTTGCTCTTACGGAAAAAACCAGCTCCTGATGGCAACCACCTGCAATTGGATACATTTTCATGATGCCGACGACGAATTAATGCCCAATTTTACCACCTTGGCGCATCGATGGATGGCAAAGGAAAATTGTGAAGATGTCATTCTCTTCGATTTTGAATATAGAGACAATGAAACCCACGCACTCATCTCCGTATCTGATTTTGATCCGCAACAATTAAAGGAAGACCCCATCAGGTATGCCATCTTGCATCAGATCAATCCTTTTTGCGGCTTGTACAAAGTTGACAAACTGCGGAAAGTTGGTGGCTATGACATTGATCCAAAAATCATCTACAACGAAGATGTGGCCTTTCATTGCAAATTGGCCATTGCTGGTTTGAGCTTTAACGCAGAAAAAGAGCTAAGCATTATCAATTACCGCATCAAAAACTCCATGTCCAATAGCAACAAGCTGAAATGCGAACAAGCGCATTTTGAGGTTATGGCCATCAATGCGACAAAAGTTGGTAAAAAATATAGCGAAGAAATTGCCCAAAAACTGTGGTCGAATGCGGTGATCTTGGCAAGCTTGGCAGATTGGAACACCGCAAAAAAAGCTATAAACCTGGCTTCATCGCTTAGCAATAGCATTCCTAAAAACGAACACATTCTGGTAAAGTTCTTGTCAAAGCTTAACCCTTATTTGGCAATAAAAACGAGAGAGAAACTAATCCGTTTATTTAAAACGGCCTCAAGAGCGGATGGATAAGCCACTTGTTTCGATCATCATGCCCCTCTATAATGCCAAGGCCTTTGTTGGCGAAGCCATTCAGAGCGTAATTGCACAACGTTATCAAAACTGGGAATTGCTTGTTGTTGACGATGAGAGTACCGACGGAAGCCTTGAATTGGCCCAAACCTACCAAAACGGGCAAATCAAAGTTTACAGCAAAAGCAACAGTGGTGCGGCTGCAACCAGAAATTTCGGCTATAAGCTGGCCAAAGGGCAATTCATCAAGTTTTTCGATGCAGATGATCTCATGAACGAGGATATGCTGGAAGCACAGGTGGCCCTGGCAATGCAAAACCCCAGCTGTATCATTTCAGGCAAGTGGGGCCGCTTTTACGATAATAACGTGGCCACCTACAACGAGCAGCCTGAAGCATGCTGGAAAGACATGGAGTCCACCAAATGGATCTGTTCAAGCTGGCGCGAGGGAAAATCCATGACCCAACCGGGAATTTTCCTGATTCCGAGAGCGATTATAGCTAAAGCGGGTTTATGGAACGAAAGCCTTTCGATGGTTGACGACCTTGAATTTTTCACCAAAACCATATTAGCAGCTCCAAAAGTGATTTTCTGTGAGCGCTCGATCTTATACTACCGGTCTGGAAACAGCAGCAGCCTGGCCAGCCAGCAAAGCCGAAAAGCCATAGAGTCGTGTTTTGCCGCTATCAGCCTAAGCGTGGGCTACCTCTTAAAGAAGAGCCCCTCGGTTAGTGCCAAAACAAGTGCGGCCAATGTTTGGCAGTCCTTTATTTACCAGGTATACCCTAACCATAAAGACTTGACGAAGCAAGCAGAAGCCTATTTAAAATTTCTTCCCAAACCCACTTTAGCATTTCCAACCAGCTCGAAAAGCAAGCTCTTCCAATCCATTTTTGGCTGGAAGGCTTTAAAAAGACTTAAACAGTTCTTATGATATTGCACTCGCTCATTCCTTTTAAAAGAACTTTGGCCAAACTCTTTGGGATACACCTGAAATTCAGTTTTTCGCAAATGGGCGAAGACCTGATCGTCAAATTTATCCTGGATGCCTTAAAGCTTAAACAGATCAGTTATCTGGATATCGGGGCCAATCATCCCTATAACATGAACAATACCTATCTCTTTTATCTTTTAGGTATGAGGGGTGTTTGTGTAGAACCAAATCCTGTATTGTTTAAAAAGCTAAAAAGCATCAGAAAAAAAGACCGTTGCCTCAATATTGGGATCGGCACTGGCGCAAAAACGACCGGAAAATTCTTTTTGACCAACAATTCGCTGCTCAGTACATTTTCGGAAGCAGAGGCCCTGCAGCTCGAAGCTGCCGGTCAGGCCAAGATCATCAGCAGCCAAGAAGTAGAACTGCTAAACATCAACCTATTGATCGAACGTTATTTCGATACTTGCCCAGATTTTATTTCCCTTGATGTGGAGGGCTTGGACCTGGCCATCCTGCAGGAATTTGACTTTGGCAGGTTCAGGCCAAAAATCTTCTGTATCGAAACCGTTTTGTTTTCGAACAACCTTAAGGGTGCAAAAGCCGAGGATATTATCAGCCTTCTGCAACAAAACAACTACAGGGTGTTTGCCGATACCTACATCAATACCATTTTTGTTGACAATAACCTGTTCGATTGATGCTTTTGAAACTGCTTTCCAGAATTACCAATTTTTTCACTAATCGGGCACGATTAAACAAATTGAGGCACACCCCGGCCCAAGCCCTCACGCTGGGCCATATCGACTCATTGGAGCTATTAGAGAAAGTTGGTTCGGCAATTGAAGTAAAAACCATTTTAGATATTGGCGCAAACGAGGGAACCTGGACCTTATTGGCCAAGGCTATATTTCCCGACGCGCAGGTTCTCGCTTTCGAGCCCTTAGCGATCCATATGGAGGCCCTGCATCAAAATGTAGCCCATTTAAAGGATGTCCGCATTTTTCAATTAGCCACTGGAAACTTCAATGGCCCTTCAACAATCTATATCTCGTCTTTTTCAGATGCTTCCAGCATGCTAAACGCTACCCCTGCGCTTCGGGAGGAATTCAAAATATCAGAAATAGGCCAAACCCAAATCGATGTGGTTAGACTCGACGATTTTTTCACGGCAAACGCTATTCCCGAAGCTGTCGATCTGATGAAGCTCGATATTCAAGGCTACGAACTGGAAGCATTAAAAGGTGCGCCATCTTTACTTCGTGCTACCCGATACCTGATTATGGAAGTGAGCTTTATAGAATACTACCACAAACAACCCTTATTTGAAGAAGTAGTTGCTTTTATGAATGATCATGGATTTAAATTATCGGCATTTGGGCAAAACCTGCAGCGTGGCAAGAAGCTTACGCAACTTGATGCGCTATTTGAGAACACCCGTCAATGAATATATTCCTAGCCTTTCTGCAAGCTAAAACCGCCCATCCTATACCCGCCTATTCTTTTTGGGAGTATTACATCAAAAACGGAATTGAAGAAGCTGGATGTCAATGGACTGAAGCTGATGTGGATTGGGCCGAAGGCTTGGCACACAGCCATAACCAAGCCAAGTTGGAAAGATGGAAAACAACAACCTGGGAAAAAGTGGTTGCCGCCATCAGGAAACAGCACCTTCAAAAACCCATTTCATTTTTTTTAAGCTATTTTTACCCCCATCAGGTTGAAAAGGAAGCCATAAAAAAAATCCAGGATCTGGGCATTCCATGCATAAATTTCTTTTGCGACAACGTCAGGGAGTTTACGAAGGTTCCCGCCGAATTTGCCGTATTTGACCTGAACTGGGTTCCCGAATACAAAGCTTTGCCTTTTTATAAAAAAGCAAAATACAACTACATCCATCTGCCTATGCCCATGTGGGTAGCGCAGCGATACCGTGGCCTACCAGATACGGAAACCACGGAGATTTCTTTTATTGGCTCAAAAGACATCCTTCGAACCATGCTGTTCGAAGAAGCGGTACAATATCCTATCGATTTAACAATTTATGGGGCAGGCTGGACAGAAGAAACCATAACAACAATTGCTGGTTCTGGCACAAACAAAGGCCTGTCTCTTATACACATCTGACGCTGCCGACGAACCACGACATGGGTGGGGGGGGGGGGGGGGGGGGGGGGGGGGG
>NZ_JAELUC010000121.1 GCF_016429155.1 Pedobacter sp. ASV12
CCCCCCCCCCCCCCCCCCCCCACACCCCCCCCCCCCCCCCCCCCCCCCCCCCCCCCCCCCCCCCCCCCCCCCCCCCCCCTCCCAAAACTTTTTTTGTCGTGGTTCGTCGGCAGCGTCAGATGTGTATAAGAGACAGAACGAAGGGCGTTCGGAAATGGTTCTAAACTTGGGTTTGTGGATGGAATTATGGGTTGTTTAACGGACTATTTTTTGATGATGGTAATCCTACTGGCCTGATAGGTATCGAACGAGGGCTGGTAAAAAATATAGCCCAGCCTCACCAAGTCCTGCATACATTTATGATAGGTGGTCTTGGATTGCAGTTTGGAAAAGTTCATCAGATTTTTTCTGGTAACCCTAAACTCATTGTGCGGATTTTCATCTGGGCTGTAGTAGAATATCGCCATAAAAAGCGCAAGGTGAGAGGGAAGCAATTGCTGGTCTTGTGCAGCCTTTACCAAGAAATCATCAATCGGAAATGCGGCTTTCATTGTGCACCTCCTTTCTTGTCCGATGTGTTGGCTTCCAATACTTTGATGATGTCCTCGTATTTGTAATAGAACATCTTGCCGACTTTGGTATATCGCAGTATACCTGTAATGCGCAGATTCTGCAAAGTGCCGGGAGATATTTTCAGTAGTTTTTTGACCTCGCCGCTTTTCAGCCATTCGTTGTATTTCTGCTCAACCGTTCCAATGCCAATTTTTCCGAGCATGGAAAAAAGTTCGGTCTTAAATTCCTGAAGGTCTTCTTTAGTGATTAAATCTAATGTTGCCATAGCTTCAAATTTTATGAAGCCAAAAGTATTAGAGTGTTGGACGCTTAATCCGCTACAAGTACGGTAGGTACGGGATTTATTAGATTACCTCATTAGCATAATGCTGTATAGTTTTTAGATTTTTATGGTCAACCATATTGATGCCATTTATGCGGATACATCATTGCTTAGTGTTGCTGTTATTGCAAAGGTATTTCTGGCAATGTGGAAGGTCAGCGTTTTAGGTTTTTAGTGTCCTTGTAAAAGCTATTTGTTTTTTTTATTTCCCGAATTCTGTCTTCAATATGTTTCAATTCCTCTTCACTATCCTGATCGCTTCTTAATGCGAAAGCCATTACTTCAGGGGTGCGCTCTTCATATTCGCTAATGATCCGCTCGCAGACAGGTTCGCTCACTGCATCGGCCATATTCATAGCTTTGGCATTCTTTGCAGCGATATACATCCTGTGCAGTAATCGGTATTTTTTTTCCATAACGGCATATTCGTAGAAACTCTCGAATAATCCCGGGAGTTCGAGCATGTTTACCAAAAGTGCCTGTGTGATAGGTTCAACGATCCCGATATTTGTTTTCACCACTTCGCCAACACGTCCCAATTCCATAGTTTCCAGTCCTTCGTGGAAAAAAGTCCTGTCCGCCTTCCTGATAATGAACGCTTCTTCAGCCAGCTTTTCGATCAGCTCCAAACGCAGGCTGTGCGGGTCGTCACCTTCGCCGACAATCCCGGTACATAAAAGCTGCGACAGTACCAGGTAAGGAAAGCCATTGCCCATAAATTTCGACTCCCCGCCTTCCTCGAGCTTGACCCGTACATTACCGACCTTTTGCACGTAGATTTCAAAATCCATTTCCGAAGTTGATATTTTCAGCGTGGGCTTATCATTGAATAGACGGTTAGCCAAGTCAGAAAAGAGGTCGAGCTCTCCTTCGTTACCCAGGTCGAGTATAAAGCGACAGGCCACCAATTCGCCATAAGGAAGAAATTCACAGAAGGAAATAAAGCTTTCATAGGCTACATCGAAATCCTCTTTGAGCCAATTCTGATACTTGTTCTTTAAACTGGATACCGCATAACCTGCGAGCAGTTCCGGTAATTTCGTAACTAAAACCCACTGGAAACCGGGTATGGACCTTCGTTCCAGGTAGCCTGCGCCGATCAGCCTGGTTATTTGCTTACGGTCCAGATGTTGCAACGCTACAGGTTCGGGAATGATCCCCAGATTGCAGGCCATCAGCTTCAGCCTGCTTCCTTTAACCTGGTCGATGCCCTCTATGAAGGCGTCAATGAGCTTGATAAAGTTCCCTACTGACTCATAGTCCAATTGGAATGTGCTTCTAAAAATCGAAAGAAATTCAACGCCGGGAACAGACTTTATCAGTCCGTAGTGTCCTTCTTTCCAATCCTTCATCGCATTGTTGACCAACAATCGCCAAATGCGGGGAAGCCTGTAGACATCTGAATAAACAGCGCCCCAGGCGAAGCTTAGGTTGTACTTGTCGGCCAAAATTTCATTGGCATCAAAAAATTCCTTTGTAGAGAACTTGTCCAGTTCTACCTCAAAAAAATTGTTGCCGATGATCGTATTCAGTACACGGTCACTATTTCTTTTGAGCAACCGGTAATTAGATTGGTCGGTACTGATAATGATCCGGTTCCCGTCCATCCGGAACAGATCCAGCAACTCGGAAATATCTGCCATCATTACTGGGTCGATGTCGTTACGTACGTGGTCAAATATAATTGTCAGCTTCTTTTCCGTCTCTTCGTTAAAGTGGAGCAATAGCCATTCCTTCAGTTTTAATTCATCTACCGGGAACCGCAGCAGTTTGTGTATGTGGTTAGCCAACTTGCGGAATATGGAATAGTGGAAGTCGATGCAGTTGATGTACAGCACGGCTTCTTTCGCTGCACTTTGATTCTGGTAGTACTGATATAGAAAGTTGGTTTTCCCCGAATAGGCATCTCCTGTCAGTACAACGAACTGGTTGTCTACAACGGCCTGATGTAAGGAACCCAAAGCTTCCCTCGGTACACAAAAGTTCTCTATGATGGGTTTGGAGACATCCGTTGAAACGCCGGTAAGCTCGTTGAACGTTTGTTCAGAAATGGTATTTAAAAGGTCATATAATACCCTTTGGTCGTTTTCGATCAGGGTAAGAATGGAATTTTTGTAGTCGTTTCTTGCCAGTTTTGCAGCCTGGTCAACACGGTTGAGCAAAAAATCCTTTTCAAGGGTTTGCTGCTCGATAGGTTCTTTTGAAAAAGTGTCGTATATCCTGAACGCTGAGCCATTGCTGATAACGGTTACCGGTGTGATCGGATCGGTCAGCCGGGCATACGATACCCCTTGGTCACGGTCGTCATCGGTGAGCTTTAGTCCCGGTCTTTTTAGTTCCAGCATGATCACCGGTTTATTGTCGATCCATAATAACAGGTCGTATATGCCGCTTTTGGCCCGCTCACGGGGTTCCTTGCCATCCACAAAAACATTGTGGTGCCCAAATTTGATTTTGAACGAACGTTGGCTGGTTACTTCGTGCTCTTGAAAGGTTGGGAGTATCGATCTTATTATGGCCGAATACTGTTGTTGGAATTCCTGTTCGTTCATGTTGTCGTTTTTTATGCACAAAGCGGGTGGCGTTTGCTGTTAAAGCCTGCTCGTCGCCAGCTTGAGGTCTGTTCTATTTGCTAAGCTCCTTTTTTAAGGAGACATTGCATTTTATCCGAAGTATTTTAGATACTACTCGGTCTTGTTGTGTTTTGATGGAGTGGAAACGGTTCATCAGAAAGTAACTGTAATCCTTTGCCCGAAACATCGCCTGTGCGATCTCTTTAGGTGTAGGATACCGATTGGAGTTGTCACTGTGTTTGATTGCATTGGAGGTGGCCAACAGAAAATCTACTTCTTTGAGTTCGTTCCTAAATAACTCGTCCAGATTTATCTTCAATTTTAATTCCTCATCAATAGACTTTTCTTCATCTGCTTCCCCAAAGTCGCTGGCATTTGGATAACGCTGAGTCCTTGATAGCATAGCCCTTTTTTCAGTTACCAGTTCCCGCCACATGGTTACCAGTTTACGGGCTTTATCAGGTTCGGTAAAGGGGTTGATGGCAATGCAGACAGTCCCCCAGCTTTTGAACATCAATCCATCCCCTTTATCAAACCCTTCAGCCTTTGACAGGAGCGTGACCTGATTGAGCAGGTCTGCCTTTTGCGCTATGTATTCTTTAAATGGAACCACATATCCCATGCCCATCTCATTGAGTAGATTCAGCTTGTTGGAAAATACCATGGAATAGGTTTGGGATCGGGATGAAGAAAAACGTCCATACCTGATCGGCAGACGTACACGCTGCTTTTGGGTTAGGAGCAAGTGTTGCTGCCATTTTTTGCGCTCGGTTTTTTTTTCGGTGTCCCATAGTAATGATCCAATAATGATCACCGCTCCTTTTAATTTAATGTCTTTGTCCAAATCCTTAATTATTTATTATACCATTCGTTTCAGTTGGGCAATCAGCAGTTGCCTGCGTGCATCCACAAAATCCCTAAAGTCGGCAAGATTCAGGCTAACATCCGGAATCAGCTGGTTGATCCGGTCGATGTTGTTAGTGGTTACCCATTCCCCGAGCGGTGTAGTCAGCTTGGACTGATTCAGCGTGCCGTTCAACAACTGTAAGTTGAGAATACTGTTCCAGTTTGTAGGATTGGTGTAGAATTGAAAATCTTCGTCATTACTGTAACTGGTCCGTTTGCTGTTGTAAAAAGAACTGGCAGGGTGCAGGTGATCCTTATGGTAATCCTGGTTGCCAAAGTTTAAATGGGAATAGATCAGTGAAAGGATCGGGAAGCACTCTGAGGCATCCTTCTGGGTGGTAAGCAGTCCCTCTATAAACTCATCTTCAAAAGATAGGTTCTTAGATGGGTTCCCTTTAAATTCTGATTTGATACGATCCAAAGGGAAGACAGGTGACTTGCCCGTATCCGCCAGCTCTGCTTTGATTACTTTGCGGATTCCTGCCAGTACGGTATCTGACTGGTTTCCGAACACACCTTTAAGGAGGGAAAGGCAGAGCCACTTCCTGATAAGCTGCTTATCTTCCAAGAACTTTATAGGGCTGTTGATGTCATTTTCTATGCCTCTGTGGTAAATGTAGTAGATGATCGGAATGGCAGCATTTTTCGCCCTAAGGCTATGGTTGTTGAAGCCAAGATTAGAGAGCAGTGTAAAGGTCTCTGTAATGCTTTTCTTTATCCTGTCCCAGTTTTGCTCAAATAGGATCACGTTGCTCTGGTCAAAGTTCCTTAGCTCGAATTTGATGTTGTCATTGAACAGCACCAGGCAGGTCTTCAATACAAAGTCCTTATTGACCAGGAAACCGGGATTGCCAATGGCGAATACCTTGCTGACAACGTCGGGGATCTCTTTTCTTGCATCGGCCTTCCAGTGGGCGGTGGTAATGGACATTAACAGGTCGGAAAAGCTCAACGGCTCGCCGCCGCTGTTCGTACGGATAAATATGTCCAGTACCGTATCAATCTCCTGTGTCGTTTCCAGGTAGTAATTGATCAGCGGATCATCGAAAATCACTTTCCTAAGCTGCCTGATGGTGCTTTTGGTAAACTGCTTCGACAGCCATCCCTTCTCTTCAATGAAGTTGTCCAAATCGTCCGCTTTTTCGAATCTCAGGATATCGTTTATTTTGAACCAGACATTTTCCGGTGTTGATTTTCGCTCGTATTCCGCTTTGGTCAAAAACTGGAAGTCATAGACCATTTGGCGCTCGTTTTCTTCCGGCAAAGGCGAAGATATATTCAGGTACAAGTGCCTTGTCGGCATATTTTCCTCTGTATCGTATAGCCATTTCCTGTGAAGTTTGTACGCGTAAGATCCTTTCAGGCCTATATAAATGCTTGTCAGGCGCTGTTGGCCGTCAATAACTGCAAAAAACGGCTTATAGCCTTTCGTGTCGATATCGGGGTTGTCCTCTTTGAAGAATTGGCGATATTCTGTTAGAAATTGGTAGAACTTGAAGTCATTTTTGATCTTGTCTTCCTTGATTTCCCAGAACATGAAAGAATTGATCGGGTAGCCCCTCATGATGCTGTCGAACAGTACCTCGATCTGGTCACTGCTCCAGACGAACTTGCGCTGGATAGCAGGCAACAGATAGGTCCTGTCTACGATATGGTCTATCGCATTTTTTATCGTGATGGGTCTGGCAAATCCATTTGACATAATAGTGATTTTCTTTTAAAAGGTTTTGGTTTAAAGTGGGGCTGAAGGATCTTTTCCTGATTGCCTGACCAGTTCCTTGAAGCCGAGTATATCAATAAAGGCTACAATTCGCTGTTCGTATTTTGATTTTTTCGGATTCAAGAGCTTAATTATTTAAGATAATAAAAATACGGAAATATTTCTTTTGATACATATTGCTGCATTTATGTAAACGGAAACTCCCAATCTTTCAATTGTAATGCCGAAAATATTTGAATAACAACTTCTACTTTGAATGATGTGTATCAAAGTAGCTCTTCAAACATTTTTTGGTTACTCATTCTATAATGTATGATCTTAAAAGGATTCTTTTGATTTAGAAACAAAGTGAAATCCAAACAGTATTACAATTTTATTATATTGCAAAATTTTGAAGAAAATTAGATTAGGATATGATATTATTTAACGAAGACGATTTTCTCCCTCACCTTGATAAGTTTAAGTTGTCGATTAATCATGAAAACAGTTGGGCTTTTTTTGTTAGCCAGTATGAAAATGTTTTACGTTTACTGAATGGTACCGCAGTTGCTCATCAATACGAGCTCAATATCAAATCGTATCCATATCTTTTTACGCTTAGGCATTATTGTGAGTTAAAATTAAAATCGATTCTCCAGCAACGCAACATTGAAATCCCAAAATCGCATAATTTTGGAGATATCCTTCCTCTTTTAGATGATTTGCCTCAACATCTAACTAGTGCTATTAATAAGATCGACTTTGATGAAGATGGGAGTTGTTTTAGATATTTCCATGATAAGAACGGAGAGGTCGGTCCATTGTATGGTCAGAGAAAGGAATTTCTGGCTTTCTATGATGATGTTTTAGAAATACCAGCTGATAATATATACAATCTAAATCTTGAACTTAGTAAACCATTTCATCGAAGATTAGCATATGAATTTACTTTCCATTTCAATGAGGTTAGTTCGCCTGGCATATTCCGATCTAGTTATGATGATATGACCCGTTTTCTTTTGAAAGCTGTAATTGAAAATAAAGTTAGTACTAATGATATTTACTTGCCAATGCTTTATTTCATAAGGCACTCCATAGAGTTAGCCTTAAAAGAAAGTTTAATGGGTATGCTTCACGTTCAATCCGAAGCTTCACAGAAAAAAATAATTCGCATGATGACCCATGAGCATAAATTGCTGTCTCTTATACACATCTGACGCTGCCGACGAACCACGACATGTGGAGATGTGGGGGGGGGGGGGGGGGGGAGAAATGGGGGGGGGGGGGGGGGGGGGGGGGGGGGGGGGGGGGGGGGGGGGGGGGGGGGGGGGGGGGGGGGGGGGGGGGGGGGGGGGGGGGGGGGGGGGG
>NZ_JAELUC010000122.1 GCF_016429155.1 Pedobacter sp. ASV12
AGTTGCCAAGGTGAAAATCGCTAAATGAAAGCTGAACACTGCAGGGTGTGATTGAGAGAATAGAATCAGCATTTTCAAGGACGGTAATCACAGTCTCGTTATTGTTCCCATTCCACTTTGTGGCAAAGATCAATCTTTCAGAGTGTCCTAGTAAGTTTTTTATTGCAAGAGTTCCACCAGTTTTCTCATTGTTATTAATTAATGTTTTTGGGTTAAATTCAAGTCCATTATCTATTATTATGATTTCGTTTTCTCGAATATTTATTTCCAGTGATGTAGCATTTCCATGTCCAAAGGCATTTCGGAAGTGCTCAATTAGATAGTCCCGGAGCGCATCTGAAATTTTCTTGCCCCAAACTATAGAAATACAGCTATCTGTGACTAGATCACCTATAAGGGTATTCTCCCTGCCCGTCTTTTCAATTATCAAGTCATTGTTCGCCAATTTTTTTCCTTCGTATAATTGCAATGCAGTTTTGTAATCATACCCTTTTTGTAACATAAGGCTCGCAATATTTTCCGCAAGTTCTTTCCAAGCTTTCAAAAGGGGTGTTGAAAATCTTGTTTCATCTGTATCGATCAGCTTACCGTGTTTATCACACATCCAAATACCGTTTGAAATGTGTTTTCTCTGCTCTGGGGTCAAGCTGACATCGTACCTGCGCGAACCAGTGCCTTGTGAGGCGGCGGATATATGACAAGCAGTCCCAACACTACTTGTCGATTTTTCACTTTCTTCACTTGGCCCAATGGTAATCGCTCCACAGCCGGGAAATGAACAGTGATAACTTACTCTTTTTGCAAGTTGGATTTTTGTTTCTAATGTAAAGTCATCTCTCATTCTTTAGCAATAAAATTGTGCCGTCTCTGTATCTATCTCATTTTTATTTTAAGTAGCAGGTTGATATCTCGTTAACAAAGAAATCAGTAGCTATGTAATGCTCAAAAATCCAAGATATCGGAATCTTTAATGGGACGCTCTTTTTTTAAAATAGATCGTTGGAATGGAATTTCCTTTTTTATGACCTCGAGTGAGCTTATCTCGAATATCTGCAGGTTATTTTCTTGAATTTTTAAACTGATTTCCCTTGAATCTTCTGAAACGGGCCATCGTGGAGATGGGAGGAAACCAAACCTAGGATGATAAATATGGTCTTTCACCTTTTCTTGCTTTTGAGGCTTAAAAGGTGGTGTAACAACAACGTTATAGCTCTCATATTCTCCTTCCGCAGGTTCGTAAATACTAGAATGCGCTGTGATGGTAGACCCCGCTATTACCTCTATAGGCTGTACCCTTGAGGCGCGATGGAACAACACTACATTTGCACCATCTTTTTTGGATTGTGTCGAGGAGAATATGATCCCATCGTACGGAGGATCATGTGCTTCGGCTAGAAAATCTGCAATAATCTGAGTAGAGAGGTAATCTTTTGATTCCTGTGCAGGCATAACGGGAAGTGCAATACGATCCACAAGATGGGTCAGAAAGAGTGCTTTCTCACGTAGCGGTGCATATTCTGGATCAAATATACTGCCTTCCGCCCTTGCATTCCGTAGAGCGGTAAGGTCGAGGAGGCGAAGTGGACGTAATATTTCAAAATATCCGATTACCACTTTGCTCCCTACAGGAGGCCTTACCTCTGCGAGAGCAAGTTCTTGGCTGGTCGCACCATAAAAGACGGCTACCCCTTGCGCATTCATCCGTCCGCCTCGGGCAAATTTGGAAGAAGGCGTACCTATCTGTTGATCGGGGTTCTTGATAGCTGATAGCATCTCATCACGGTCCTGAAAGACACGAGCCCTGTAAAGCCCTTTAATACCCTTGGGCGATCCGGTCTTTCTAATAAGCGGCGCACTTTTGTAGGAGGTGAATTTTTCCAGGCCGTTGAATATTCTAGAGAGATAGTCATACACCTTTTTGCTGAAAAAGCGGGATTCGGATTGTATGACACGTTCGAATTCCTCCCAGTCTTGTTGCCATAGGTGGTCGGATACACCATTCAATTCATATAGGGCTTCGCTGCTGAATCGCTGCTCTTCAAAGTCGGTATCGTGATCGTAATACCTGGTTTGGAGTATTTCTTGAATGTCCTGGGCTGCCTTTTCTGGAATACCACCCATATCCTCAAGTAAGAAAGGAAGGGTTTCTCCCTCGCGAGACCACCAGTATGTGGATTCCGGATCTGAATGTTGCCTGTAGTACTCCTCCTCGGTCGGCTGATCATTGGTTGGCTCAAAATGCTGTTCGAAAGCTTGCTCAACACGGTCTGCAATTTGGCTTATCGTGTAGGATCGTCTTTTTTTCTTGCAATATGTACATACACAGCTTACTCCATTCTGCCTAATTTCTTCACTTAGATAATCGTCCATTACGCATTTATAGCATAATTTGTCATCGTCGGTATCTTCCATATACATGATGTTTTGATACTAAATATTTTACCTAATTTTCTCGGTCAAATTCCCCGATCCGGTTTGTTTTTAAGTGCCTGATAATAATAGCTAAAAGGAAATCCGTAATAAATTGGTTCGGAACTCCTTTGGTTTGGTTTTGAAATCGAACTATCGTCGCTTCCCATCTTGCTAATCATCAATCTTAGTTTGAGCAGCAATCGGTTTCGGCTGGAGTCCAATCGCTTTAGCTGTATGCGCGAATACTTGTTATCTGTTAACAGCTTATAGCCACTCACCCAGCACATTTCATTGGGGATCTGCTGATAGTTCCAAAGATTAATCCTGCCAACGGACATACCGATCAGACGGCTGGCAACAGACTCATAGATTGAACCTTTACCGCTTCTGCAATGCGGATCTTTGAGAATCTTTTTCAAGTCACCCACGACGCGGAATTGTTTCTTCATCTCCTTTAAAAGTGAACTTTTCCTTACCCTTATGTGTCCCTGATAATGCACTTCGTAACCTACGAATCCAATCCAGGGAGAGCCCATTCCACTTTCATTTCCCCATCTATAACAGCTCTTTGATTTTTCTGACCAGAATTTTTTGGCAGTATCATAAGGGGCAGCAACAGGATCGTGGACGATTAGTTTCTTGGATTGCAAGCCCGAAAGATACAGCTGGAAAGCCTGCTGACATTTCTCTCGATGTGGATGGATGATGAGCATATCATCACAAAACCTAAGGTAGAGCAGATTCCCATCTTGAAGTGAGGAAATTTTCTTGTCAATACTGTGCAATACGGCATTCGCAATAAGTCCCGAAAGCGCTCCGCCCTGTGGAATACCAATTTTGGCAGAGGATAAACGTTTATAGTGGCCATTGGCAATCAATTCTTTTCCTACCCATGCATATTCGCCCTTTGGAATATGAAATTTATCGAAGTGTGCTTGTTTATGGTTCAGTGGCAAAACACTTTTGTTGAATGTATAAGATTCAAGGTAATCGTTAAGTATGCGTTTTGCATCTGCCAAATCTTTCGGCGAATGATTTCCCATCCCCTTACGGTTGAAGAGCTGTGAAAATATTTTTTTGATCAAAGTATGGTTCACCGTATCAAAAAACTTCATCATGTCACATTCGGCAACGTAGAGATTTCCTTCCTCAAATCTTTTCCGGTAATCGAGGATTTCCTCAACAGGCTCATGATGAGTCGGACAGATCAGCTTTCCTTTAATCATGCGTTTGGACCTAAATGCAAACGAATGGTCGATGAAAAAAGGATCTAGAACCTCTGTCAAATATCTATTTACGATGCTCAAAATAAGCTTATCCTTCAAACCAAATGAAGCTATCGGGCGGCATATATTTGATTTTGTGAGGCTTGCTTTATCTTCTTTTAGTTTGGGTATGATCTTTGGCGCCCCTATTTTGTAGCTCCCTCCATGTATGCCATCCTGAACCTCTTTTATAAAGGTGTCTAAACGTCCCAAAAACGGAGCGCTTGGTTGGACATTCCTGAAAAACTTAAGCGTTGCCTGCAGGGATAACATTGTCTTTTCTGTCGAGCTGCGCGGAACCCCATTTTTCATCCTTTTTCGCTCGATTACCGATTTCCATTGTTTTCTTGGAGGAAACAAGCTGGTCAATAGCTCAGTGCTCCTGGTGTTCGAACTTATATGATAATTGTGTTTTTTGGATTTTGTATGCAGGTGGATAAGGTGGTCCTTGTTACGTCGATGGGCCAGCTTCACCCTCAGGCGGCACAGCATATCAAGGATGTTTTTTTCTGATGAATAATCCTTGAGGGTTAACATAAAGAAAAAGAAAGTGGTCCCTGACTAGAAAATACTGAACTATAAGAGCTCCTCCCAACTTTGGCGTGCACAGAATAGCTGTTAATACTTGCGATGTACTTTGCTATTTTCATAACATTTCCCCCACCTTAGGTACCTCTTTCTCTTTCTTATAGCCAACTTGCTTAGCAAAATAGACTACGGTAGCAAAAGTAAACTTTCCCATCGAATTTGCATAGCAATAATCCACCATATTTTGGCAGCCCTTTTCATTGTAGCCTTTGCCATCGAGTTTAGATAATGACAAAAAATATTTCATTCCCAGTTCATATGTGAAAGTATTGGCAATCGCATAGGATACCTGATACCAGTTACGAAAACTGTTGGTTATAGATAGTCCTCTTTTTGATAAGAATCTGATGATTGCCTGTATTTCAGTTCTGTGGGTTTGACTGTTCCTGTTTAAAGGATTGTATTTTTGGTCAGCGGTTGGTTCCGCGGAATAAGAATATGTCGCCGTTCGAAGGGTTTGGTTCACTATCGCAGCTTCTGTTTCCGTATAGGCAACAAGAAAAGGCGTTATTTCATTTCGTGTAAAAAGATTTGGATCGTATGAAAAAAAACATAATCGCGTGACATCACTACCGCTTTTGTCCAGTTCCACCCCGTGATTTTCCCTAAAATAACTATGAACTTTCCTGAAGGAATACGTATGCCTAAAGTTTGTGTCGAGTATAGGGAAATCTTGGGGAAAATCCAGGTACATCAGTCCCTTCAGTCCCAGGCCCGAGGGAGATTCCCAGAAGGATATGATGAGTGGATCGTTTTTGAGCTGGGATTTCAAAGCTGACATCGATTCGTTTGTTAGTTTGTCAAAATCCAGCACAAGAATCTGGTTGTAGATTGAAATAGATGACCTATTTCTTTTTTTGTCAAAACTAGCAGAAAATGTGACAGCGGGGAGGCGTCTTTTCTCCCGGTCATAGTAATCTGTATCGCCATCTGCTAGATGCTTTCTTAGCTTCTCCACGCGCGTTCTGTAGTTGCCGCTAGCGATAAGCTCCAGACACTCACCGATTGAGAGTTGGCCCGATAACGGACTCCAAGAATTTTCCTGGAACGAGACGGCTATATCAGAGAGGGCTAGAGAGGTCATTTAAATTTTATTATAGGGGAAAATAGGCAAATTTCGGAATCTTCGGAAATCTTTCGGTTTTTTCTTCAGCTATCAATCATCCCGTTTAACATAGCCTGCCATCTGGCAGTTTCGCGTTTTGCTAAAATTTGCTTAACTCGATCAGCAAGTGCTGGCGAGTTAGCTAACAATAACTTCATCTTTTGTCCGATAAGCCTAGAGCAAACCAGACGGATGTAGTCGTTTTCGTTGGTATCATAAAGTTCCAATAGCTCAAAGTGAGACAGGTATATGTCATCGGTGTTCAGGTCGAAATAGCTTTGGATGAGGTGCTCAATGTCTGCAATATCCTTGGTTCTTTCTGGGCGATCGTCATTGGCGATAAGCTTTAGAAGTATAATGCCCTCTATACTACAGACTTTCACTATCTGGCCATTGCCTATATCGTAATTTTGAGCAAAAGGATATATCTCGGTGAAGCCAGGCATGTTCAGTACGAAGGTTGGATCGGTGAGCTTCACGTTTCCGTTTGGCTCCTCGATTTCTCCAAATGGGAGGAGATCTAATTCTATGCCTTTCTTATAGATCAGTTTTATGGCTTCTTTTTCATGGCCTTCAAATAGCCCCGTGTCTATCAGGGCTTTTTTAATTTGGTTATATTGGCCTTCATCGCTGATAGTAATAGCAAGGTCTACATCTTTTGTGCCCCGCGTTGACTGGAGCTCTTCGCTCGCAGATAAATGGATATCCCTTGCGATAGCACCTACGAGGTAAAAATCAATTCCAAATTTTTCGCACACCTCACTGATCTTACCAAGCATCTCGGATACCTGTGGTAGCAATAATGGTTTATCCGACATATCTTTCTTTTATTCTTAGTGCAATCTCCCTGTTTCTGCTATCAAGGCTGCTGATCAGTTCGGCATAAGCGAGCATAGGGGGGATTGTCCCATCTGCTGGCGCCGTGTTTTCTTTGTTCCAGAACGGCCTTAAGATTTCGACATCGCCATCAGCTGAGGGAACAAGTCTTAACCTTTTCATAAGATCAAATCGGTCGCTATTAGAATATATGGTATAAATTTCAGGCGTCAGGTGCCCTGTAAGGATAGCTCCAGCAGTTTCTCCGCCCCAGAGGATATCATCGTATTGTACGGCATGTTCATGCCAGTTCGTTTTATCTTCCTTTTTGGCAAAGCGAAACCTGCCAAGCATTTGCTTGGGTCTTAGAACAGTTCTGTACATATCAGACCATTTATCTAACAGTGCAGTTTTGTTGTCCAGCAACAAGATGGGCTGCCCCATTCGGGTACCCGTTATGATATAGCCGTCCCGCTTCAGTTCTGAAATAAAATTTCCAACGTTTCCCAAAGCTACCCCTGAGGCATAGGCCATGTTCCTATATGAGGTGTTTAGGATATCCGGCTCCTGAAGCACTGCGAACAAAAATTTGATCCCGGCCGGAGCCCATAACTTTGTGTCATCGTTATATTTTGGCGGAGTGGTTTTTTGATCACTTATCAGAATGAACATACTCCGGGTTTCGATGTAGCAATTTCCCGAGGTTTCGATGAAACAAATATTTTGTTTCCGCAATTCCTCCTTCATCGGTGTAGGTATATATTTAGCTATCAGAATTATTCTGCCATCACGCTGTTGTTGTCTGGAGATGATGTTATCCAACGTTGCTGTCCTAACCTCTGTTTTTACCTCGGCTTCCAAAATAGACGTTTGTTGTCCTTTTGTGAGCTCTATTACGGCGTCTGAACTTCTCCCCCGTCCGGGTTTATAGCTTAGGATTTTCGGATCTATTCCAGTTAATTCAGTTAATCTGTCAAGTGCGGGAAGTAAGATGTCTTGCTCCTTCATGTTCAAAAATTTTATGCTGTTCAAGATACATGAACACCTGGTTCTGTCTCTTATACACATCTAAAAGGGGGGGGGGGGGGGGGGGGGGGGGGGGGGGGGGGGGGGGGGGGGGGGGG
>NZ_JAELUC010000123.1 GCF_016429155.1 Pedobacter sp. ASV12
CCCCCCCCCCCCCCCCCCCCCCCCCCCCCCCCCCCCCCCCCCCCCCCCCCCCCATTTTAGATGTGTATAAGAGACAGGGATTACACGGTATCATTATGGTATCGTTTTACTTGCTGCTCTTTTCATCAGTAATATTTGCAACATGGAAAATAGGTTCTGGATTAAGGAAGCTTGCATTTGCTGAACCACACGCTGTTGAAACACAGCAAGATAAAAATATTGCAAAAAACCAGCATGGCATAGAGATATTTGAACCAGCCGAAAATATCTTTTTGTACCTTCTCCCGGTATTTATTCTCTTCGGATTTTATAATTACTATAAAACCAATACCAGTATTTATTTGCTCAATGGAAATAAAGACAGAATTAACGAAGAAGTTTCAACAAGGTCGATGAATTTGACAAAAATGATCTTTATTTCAACGATCATTTCTTATCTCCTCATTAAAATTATTGAACAGATTTTTTACGGCGACGAAAAGTTAGAGTTGATGTACAGGCTTTATGCTTCGGGAGGAGTTTTACTTTTATTAATGACTTTCTTTTTACTGATGTATAGGAAACATTAAATTGAACATGATCATATCTTGATGGAATGCCTCTTATTAGTATAGAAGCCCATTCTAGTTAAGCGTTTTCGCAAAATGTTCTTGTTTTTTACAACTATAAAAATGTCGGATTTTTATAGTTAGCTTTAAGTATCTAAATGCTCAAAAGATGATTTCTTTATCTTATCTCGCTCTTTATAGGCCTGTTGTGCTTATTCGTGCAATTATTTTATTTCTTGGTCTGTCGTTTTTTTCGCTTGGACTTTACGCCCAAGAGAAAAATGACAGTGTCGGTAAAAAGTCCATTATTCCTGACAAGTGGAAGGCGTCGCTCAATGGGTCCTACAGTACTTTGGTTGGTGCCGATGGCAATGGTGGCACGATTGGCAGCTATGCCAGTTTAGATCCTTTAAATGCTTCGCTTTCTTTTAAAGGAACTATACCTATTGCGGCAAAAAGCGGAAGACTGAGTTTTTTGTCTGTTGCGGCGCAGGGAAACCTGGTGAATGGCAATTTTGCCACGGTCTTTAAAAATACCAGACTTAATACCAGTGCGGGCATTAATTTGGAATATAATTTTAGGTTTGGAAAAGACAATCCCGCTGAATTCGGAGCCAATGATGCAAAATATACAGCAGATATGCGTATGATAACCGAAGCTGAAGATCATGCCGTAAATGCCTATAAAAACGAAATAGCCAAAATAGCTACGAGGCAGGCCGCTCTGCAAGATCAAGTTGTACGCACCAATGCGCAAATAGCGGCCAAGGAGTTGCAATTAAAAGTCTTCGACAAAACCATAAACAACGCTACAGAAACCTATGAGGCTAAAGAGAAAGCCTATGTAGAAAGCCAGAAGATTGTTGCCGAATTGCCCAAAATGAGAAAAAGCCTAGAAATGGCCAATTTTCAGATCGACTCTTTGGGCATAGTATCGGCAAATAGTGGGGGATTGATTACCAAGTATCGCTTGCAGCAACGTAACCTTGCTAACGAAAAAAGAGCCAAGCTGCAAAACGACTATCAGTTTGCCGAGTTTAAGCTGTTTTGGATCACCTTAATCGCTGGCGCCGGCAAAGTGGATTACTATACTTTTGATGGTACAAAACCCTTTGCCGACCAGTTGCAGAACCCGAATTTGCCTACCTATAAATTTGGCTTTGCCTTGAACTTCTATGATCAGGACAACCTTACCAAAAAGGCATGGATGGCCAATTTAGGTGTGCAATGGATGAAAGACAATAACCTTTCCCTGCTGTCTACTCAGGAAATTTCGCAGGAATCGGTGTATAAGAATACCGCTGGCGACGTCACACGCAAAGCGACAAAAAAATACACGGCGTATACCGAGCCAGATAAAATAGCCGATTACCAGCAGCTTAGTGTTTTTTCCAACCTGTATCATATTTTCAACGGTGGCAATATTGCGCTCCATTTCTTCCCTTCATTTTACAAGCCTAAGGATAAGCGGGGCTATCTTGATACTGGTTTAGGGATGATGTTTTCTTTTAAAGACCAGAAGAAAGAGAAATCTACGCTGAACCTGGAAGCCTATTTTGTATCGGTGGATAGCTTTAACAGTTTGGATGCCACAAACAACTTCTGGGATAGAAACGAATTTGGGGTACGCATAACCTTGCCTTTTAACAAATTATTCAAATAGCTATGGCAAAGAAAAACAGTCGGCCAAAGGCTGGCAAAAAACCGGTACAGCTTAAGCAAAACCTTTACTTTGCGAAAACGCTGAAAAAGATAACGAGCGAATTTGATAACCATCCAAGGCCAGGTTGTGTTTATAGGGCCGTTTGTTACGATGAAAGTAAAAGACTTACCGGCTGGACAAGTTGGCAGGAAATGGAACAGGTAAGGGCTGAACATGAGGAAGATACAGGCCATATTACCGATTTTGAATTCAAGGCTGGAGCAATTGTTTAACTTGAAGTTTCAGAAAGAGCGATAAGATAAATTAACTTTTCCGGATATAAAATAACCCTTATCTTCGTGATTATTTCCATAGATGTTCAAGAACTCTTTCAAAACTGCTTTATTGGCTATTGCTTTGCTCTTGGCCGGTCTTTATGTAACAGCCCAACAGGTACACGAACCCACTGGTGGAGATCCTGATTGGTCTAAACCCTACCAGCCATTTCAAATTGTAGGTAATCTCTATTATGTAGGCACCTACGACTTGGCCTGTTACCTGATTACGACACCAAAAGGGCATATCCTTATCAATACTGGACTGGCTTCATCAGCTAACCAGTTGAAAGCTAATGTAGAAGCGTTGGGGTTTAAGTTTGCCGATATTAAGATTTTGTTGACCACACAGGCCCATTTCGACCACTTGGGAGCCATGGCAGCCATCAAAAAAATGACAGGTGCCAACATGATGGTCGATGATAAAGATGCTGCGGTAATGGCCGATGGAGGACGTTCTGATTATGCCTTCGGCAATGGAAAAATGACTTTTGCACCAATTAAAGCCGACAAATTATTGCCTGATCAGGCGGTAATTGAACTGGGAGGAATGCGACTTACCTTATTGCATCATCCTGGCCATACCAAAGGCTCATGTAGTTTTTTATTTAACGTAAAAGACAAAACCCGAACCTATCACGTATTGATTGCCAATATGCCGAGCATTGTAACAGAGAAGAAATTCTCAGAAGTAAAAGCTTATCCAGGCATTGCTAAAGACTACGCCTATACCTTAAATTCACTCAAAAACCAGGCTTTTGATATTTGGCTTTCTTCGCATGCGAGTCAATTTAACCTGCATGGCAAGCATAAACCAGGCGATGCTTATAACCCTAAGGCCTTTATCGATAGAAAAGGCTATGATCAAACATTAGCCGAACTACAAGAGGCCTATAACAAGAAACTGCGTCAGCGTTAAGGGTAATTAGCTATCGAAATCGGCGAATAAT
This sequence comes from Pedobacter sp. ASV12, assembly GCF_016429155.1. Taxonomy (GTDB): domain Bacteria; phylum Bacteroidota; class Bacteroidia; order Sphingobacteriales; family Sphingobacteriaceae; genus Pedobacter. The sequence continues at coordinate 3,476 of NZ_JAELUC010000123.1, forward strand.
TAGATCACTTCAATTCCTTTTTTCTTGAAACTGAGTAACAGCTCCTCTTGTCCGCCGGTGGCATCGGTAATGAGCATGTCTAAATCGGTAACCGGACAAATGTAGAAAGCTTCTGCCGTATTCATTTTGTTTAAGGTGGCCAAGCCAATAATCCTTTTAGAAGTGCCAACCATTGTTTTTTTCATCAGTGCATCTTCGTAATGACGGGTGGTGATGCCTACTTCGGCGTGGATGCTGTAGATAGACAAAAAGCAAATGTCTGCCCTGATGCTTTCAAAAGCCTGCATGGTTTCGGGGCCAGAGGTGTTGAAGCCGAATTTAGACAATCGTCCGCCGGCAAAAATGACTTCTACGTTCGGGTGGTCTTCCAGTACATTGGCCACCGGAAAACTATTCGTTACCACCGTAATTTGGAGCGCTTTGGGCAAGTTCATCGCAATGGCCAAGGTAGACGTTCCGCCGTCAAATAGCACCACCTGGCCGTCTTTAAGTTGCGAAAGTGCCTTTAGCGCAATTTGCTGTTTGCCACTTACATCATACTTCTCACGGTCGCGGAAATGAATAGGGATGGGCGAATGCGCAATGGCACCCCCACGCGTGGCTTTCAGCAAACCTTGGTCGGCCAGTTCCTTAATGTCCCTCCTGATGGTATCTATGGAAACAGAGAGCTTTTGGCTCAGCGATTTCATGTCTACTTTGCGGACATCCGAAACCTGTTCCAGTATCAATTGCTGGCGTTCCTCTTTGCTTAAACTTTGCATAATCATGCAATATTAATAAAAATAATTGCAAATTTATTGCAATTTTAGTGCTTTTTTTTGCTAATTTTGCGATGTAATGTTGCAATTTATTGCAAATAAATATAAGCACACATGAATAATCAACCTGAAATTGCCGTTATCTTTGATATGGACGGCGTGATTGTAGACAGCAATCCTTTAATAACCGCTACCTGGCAAGCTTTTTTCGCCATGCACCAGATTGTTCTAAACGAAGAACAGCTTAACCATTATGTTTTTGGCCGGATGGGAAAAGATACCTTGAATATGGTATTTGATAGGCCTTTAAGTGAAGAAGAAGTGGCCATGCACCTCGAGAAAGTAGGAGAGGGGATTTTGGAAAGGTACAGGCGCGAAGGACAGCTTGTGCTGGGGTTTAAAACCTTCGTCGAATCTTTGCTGGATGCGGGAATCAAAATTGCCATTGCTACTTCATCGCCTAGCGAAAATGTGGCCGTTGTACTCGAAATGGCAGGTGTTACGCCTTATTTTGATATTATTTCCAATGCCTCGCACGTTACCCATTCTAAGCCTCATCCAGAAATTTACCTCAAAACGGCTGCGCGTTTAGGTGTCGATGTTGGCAGCTGCGTGGTTTTTGAAGATTCCTTTTCGGGGATCCAATCGGCCAAAAGTGCAGGCATGCATGTAATTGGTGTTACCACCACGCACAGCGAAGCCGAACTGGCATCATTAACGGATGCTACGGTTGCCGATTTTACCCAAATTGATGCCGCACAAATTAGGGCATTGGTACAGCCGGTTTCATGTTTATAAAAAAAACAAAACATTTTGGCCTTTCCACTCCTTTGTAAAAAGCCAACATGCATCAAGGCATGTTGGCCTGCAATGATGGAAAAGCCAAAGAAAAAATTGCCAAAAACAGCAGAGCAGGTGCCTGATGCACTTAATCGCTCGCATGAGAACGAACATCTTTCTGGGAGCAGACCGGTGGCCTATGGCAGTTCAACGCAAACCGATGGACATGGCAATCGGTCGAGACCTCAAGATACCGATAAGCAAAATCCTGATTCTAAGAATTAGCTTATTTGTTCACAACGATAACCTGCTTGGGGTCGGTAGCATTGATATTTAAACTGATAGGGCTTCCGGCTTGAAGCGCGAGCAGGGCCTCTAGTGGTTTGGCATTGTTCAATAAAACACCCGCCGAAACGCCGTTAATAGCATAAATACGTTGATTAACCTTTAAATTGGCATTTTGTGCAGGTTTAACGGTGGCCAAGACGCTTAGGTGGCCATCATGGTCAAAACCGAACAGGTAGTTGCCCAAAACAAAATCATAAGGATGGTTAAGGGAACTGTTGGGTACAAAGTGGATTTCCTTGGCCTGCATATTGATGGTAAAATTGTAACGGCTAATGATGCGTATACCAATAGAACCGTCAAAACCCGGGTTCCAATTTTCGCTTTGTCCACTGCCAGCCATTAAGGTTACAGGGTAGTTTAATAACTTGGGCATATTCTTGAATGCAAAAGAAGCTGCCCTGCCACTATATGTAGGAGTAGTAATGCCCATACTGGTGGTAGAGCCAAAATATTCTGATTTAAAGCCATTGATCAAGAGTTTGTGCTGCTTGACGAAAGGCCTGAAACAGATCAGGTTATAGGAGGCTCCGGTATCAAATACAAAATTGCCTTCGGCCAAGGGGCCATTGCCCACGCCCAAAACCCCGGCAATGATGAACAGGCCATTAGGTGCGGTTATAGGCACCGAAATACCCTTGTCGGGATATTGATAATCACCAAAATCGTAAAGAGAAAGCTCTTTTTTGTCGAAATCTACATGAGTGATATATCTTTTGGCCATGGCATTGCCCATAATCCCATCATAGTTACCCTTTACTTCGGGGAAGAACGCAATGCTTTGGTTTTTAAGAACAAAAGTATCCAGCGCCACGGTGTTGCCTTCCGAAACCGTAATTTGTAAGTTGCCGCCAACCACCGAAGCATTTTGCGACCGGTTGCCTTTAATGCCTAAAGAATCAGCTTTGGCTTTGGTAATTGCCATGCCATCAGCTCCCGTGTCGAACAGCATTTTTAGCGGTTTTGCCTGGTTGTTGAGTTTTACGCTTAGAATAATAGAACCATTCTCAAGTTCGAAGGGTATTTTAGCGCGAAGTTTCGAAACTTGGTAACGGTTCATGCCATACAAGGCATCGAAAGCAGTGGCATAACAGAGCTTGTATTGCTCATCCACCATATAAACTTGCGCCTTGTCTGCCTTTCCCTTGTTGTAGGGGATTACATTGAGCCTGATCAATTTGTCCTGTTTGCTTTCGCTTTGGAGCTGTACAGAATCGCAGGGATAGCGCTCTACGATGATTTTCAATAACTTTTGGGCGTAGGGCATGGTATAGGCAGCGATCGAAAAATCGACACTCAATGAACTTTCTAAAGTATCGGCATTCTTATGCTTGAACATCAGGTTGAGCTGCTTGATCAGGACATCAGCCTTGCTTTGGGCAAGTGTGCCGATACTGAGTAGGCAAAATAATAGGCAAAAAGAAGCCCTGTATATTCTTTTCATGGATATAGAATAAAGTTGGAGGGAATGAGAAGAGGCGCCAACGGATACGAATATCCATTGACAACCTCTAACCTTTATTTTGCGGCCTCAGCCAATAAGAGTTGCTTTAGTTTCGGATCGGATGGGCGTGGCGAATCGACAGTCACGATTTTTCCGTTTTTGTCGAATACCAAAAAGCGCGGAATGGCATTGATTTTATAGTATTTGGAGAAATCGTTTCCCGGCCCGTTGGCAAATAACTGCAATCCGCCCAGGTTTTCGTCCTTGATCATTTGCAACCATTTTTCTTTATCCTTAGGGTCGTCGGTAGACCTGTCTCTTATACACATCTCCGAGCCCACGAGACAGTACTCATGATCTCGTATGCCGTCTTCGGCGTGAAAAAGGGGGGGGGGGGGGGGGGGGGGGGGGGGGGGGGGGGGGGGGGGGGGGGGGGGGGGGGGGGGGGGGGGGGGGGGGGGGGGGGGGGGGGGGGGGGGGGGGGGGGGGGGGGGGGGGGGGG
>NZ_JAELUC010000124.1 GCF_016429155.1 Pedobacter sp. ASV12
TTTTCCCCCCCATCGTCTTTACTCACCCGCCCACCCCCGCTATCTACCCATGTCGTGGTTCGTCGGCAGCGTCAGATGTGTATAAGAGACAGGTTTATAGTTTTCTTCGCTCATTTTCTGTGTTCGATTTGAGTATTGAGTAGTGCGTACAGCGATAAATTACATATCAACTACACTTTGCTAGCTGATCTCAATACGCTATACGCTTATCGCAATACTAGTAGGCCCTTGCAAACAGTACTCTTTGGCTCGATGGCTTTCCGGTTAAGATACAAACGCCTTCTTCCTGCTTGTTGTTCAAAGGGATACACCTGATGGTGGCCTTTGTTTCTTCCTTAATTCGCTTTTCGGTTTCTGCTGTACCATCCCAATGTGCTGAAATAAAGCCGGCTTTGGTATCTAATATGGTTTTGAATTCGTCGTAGGTATTCACTTCGGTTACATGCTCGGCTCTGAACTGCAGCGCCTTGTTGTAAATATTCTGCTGGATTTCTTCCAGCAACTGTGCAATGTAGATGTCCAAACCTTCTTGTGGAACGGTAAATTTATCCTTCGTATCTCTACGGGCAACTTCTACGGTACCATTCTCCATGTCTCTTGCCCCGATGGCCAAACGTACCGGAACGCCTTTCAATTCATATTCAGCAAATTTGAAGCCTGGTCTTTGGCTGTCGCGGTCATCATATTTTACAGAGATGCCCAATCCTTTCAGCTTTGGCAACAACTCGTCCACGAAAGTCGAGATTTTGGCCAATTCTTCGTCGCCTTTGTGGATAGGAACGATGACCACCTGGATAGGCGCCAATTTTGGAGGCAACACCAAACCCGAATCATCACTGTGCGACATGATCAAGGCTCCCATTAAACGGGTTGATACGCCCCAAGAAGTTGCCCAAACATGATCGAGCTTACCTTCTTTATTGGTGAATTTCACATCGAATGCCTTGGCAAAGTTTTGCCCTAAAAAGTGCGATGTACCGGCCTGCAAGGCTTTTCCATCCTGCATTAAGGCTTCGATGCAATAGGTATCTAAAGCACCTGCAAAACGTTCTGTCGGCGTTTTTTTACCCTTTACTACCGGAACTGCCATCCAGTTTTCTGCAAAATCGGCATAAACATCAAGCATTTTTTCGGTTTCGGCAATAGCTTCTTCGGCTGTAGCATGTGCGGTATGGCCTTCTTGCCAAAGAAATTCAGTAGTGCGCAAAAACAATCGCGTCCTCATTTCCCAACGCACTACGTTCGCCCATTGGTTAATCAGCAAAGGTAAATCTCGGTAAGATTGGATCCATCCTTTGTAGGTATTCCATATGATGGTTTCAGAGGTTGGTCTAACAATCAGTTCTTCCTCCAGTTTAGCCTCTTCGTCGACAATAATATTGCCATTGCCATCGTTTTTTAGGCGATAGTGAGTAACCACTGCACACTCGGTAGCAAAGCCTTCAACATGCGCAGCTTCTTTAGAAAAGTATGATTTAGGGATGAACAAGGGGAAATAAGCATTGCTGTGACCTGTTTCTTTAAATTTGTGATCTAAAACCGCCTGCATTTTCTCCCAGATCGAATAACCGTATGGCTTAATTACCATACAGCCTTTTACCGAAGAGTGTTCTGCCAAGTCTGCCTTTATAACAATATCGTTATACCACTGCGAATAATCGTCGTTTTTGCTTGTAATGCCTTTGCTCATAACTATTTGGAACGTTTTTTGTGTTAAATTTCTTGTAAAGTTGTTTACAAAGCTATAAATTTATAGCTACAATTTAATTGGGCTTACAAACAAAACACACATATCATGAAATGAGCCTCCGGCAAATCCCATGAAACAATTGATAATCTAAATACACACACATGAAACCTAACCAATTACTCACCAGTTTGCTCGGGGCAACAGCACTGCTAGTTGCTTCGTGTTCAACACCCAAATTGGCACAAAACAGTGCCATAGACGATGATGTGTACGGTACCGTGGCGAAAGCTAAAGAATACAAGCAGGCAGACCCGGTTCAACCAACAACACAAACCGATGCGGACAATTCATCGTATACCAACAGCGATCCTTATTATGATATGGATTATGCTTCGCGTATAGACAGGTTCTATTACGGCAGCCCCTATAGAGGCTACTACGATCCTTACTACAATTATTATGGCTACAACTCGTGGTACGGCTATGGAACTTATGGCCCTTACTTCGGTTTCTCATTAGGCGCCAATTTTTATAACTACTACAACTGGTACAGCCCATATTCATACTATGGCTGGGGCAATCCTTACTACGGAAGCTGGTGGGGTCCTTACTCTTGGTATGGCAACCCTTATTATGGCGGTGGCTGGTACGGGGGTGGTGGCGGCTACTATGCAGGTCGTGGTACCTATAACCCTAATTATGGGTCTAGACCTTCAAGAGGTAGCGAAAACGGCGTAGGCCGTGCAGGCAGCAGAGGCAACTACTATGGTGGAGGCGCTTCATCCGGCGTTCCATCAAGAGCTAATAACGGCAACAATAATGGTGTAATTACCAGAAGCAGAGCCGAAATGTATAACCCGGCAACCAATGGCACTTCTCGTCCGAACAGCACCAGCAGTTCTAACGATGGCAGGCCAAGCAGAGGCGGTTCAACTTCCGATGCAAGACCTACCAGAAGCGAGGCCCCATCTAGGCCGGCACCTACTTATAACCCACCGGCCCAAAGTTCTCCTCCGCCATCAAGCAGCGGTGGCGGCAGCCGAGGATCAAGTGGTAGTTCTGGTGGCGGTGGCGGCGGTGGTGGCAGACCAACCAGAGGCGGCAGGTAATCATCCATCTAAATTAGCTTAAACACAAATGAAAAAAATTCTGACACTGTTAGTAGTGGCTATAGTAGCCACTACCAGCAATACTTACGCGCAATATGCCAGCGACGCTTTGCGCTTCTCTCAAACCAATTACGGCAGTACCGCCCGATTTAAAGCTATGGGAAATGCCCAGATAGCCAATGGTGGCGATTTGAGCTCCTTGGGTGGCAACCCGGCTGGGCTAGGCCTTTTTACCAAATCTGAATTCGGTTTTACACCAGAATTTAACCAAAGCGGCATGAATGCCAGCTACCTCGGACAAAACGACGTAACCAACAAAAGCCAGCTGAACATTAACCAAATTGGTGCCGTATTCTTCGCCCCTACTTACCGACAAAAAGGAGAAGATACCAAAAAGGGACTGATTAGCGGGGTTTTTGGTATTGGATATAACAGAACCAACGATTATGGTATGGAAGTAAATTATGCCGGTTCGAATGGCCGCAATTCCATTACCGATTATTTTGCCCAATTGGCAGGAACAACTGCACCGAACAACTTGGCTCAAGGCAGCTTAGAAAGAATGGCTTACGACAATTACTTGATTAGCTTTGACAATGCCGCAGGCAACTATTTTTCGGAAACATTTGTTGACCAAACCAAAAACCAATTCAATTTTCAGCGTAAAAACGAAGTACGTTCGGGTTCGGTTTCCGAATTCAATTTTTCTGCAGCCGCCAATATCTCCAACCAGTTTTATATTGGTGCGAGCATTGGCTTGATCGACCTGAGATATAACAGTGATGCCCAGTTTGAAGAAAGCGGCAGTGCCCGCGAGTACGATGCAGCAGGCAACCTAACCGGTAACAACATCAACTACAAACTGTTATTCAACCAAAGCCAAGTTACCAAAGGTTCTGGCGTAAACGGACGTGTAGGTGTAATTTTCAAGCCTGTAGATGGCTTGCGCCTAGGAGCGACTATCCAAACGCCAACCTGGTTTGTGATTGACGACAGCTATACCGAAGGTCTTGATAACAGAGGCACTATTAGAGGCACAACAGATAAGCAAACTTACGATTTCACCTACAATTTGCGTACCCCGTTAAAAGGTTCTTTTGGTGCAAGTTACGTCATTGCTGGTCAGGCGTTGATTTCGGCTGATATTGATTATGTTGATTATTCGAGCATCAGATTTTCGACCAACAGCAACGGCAGCAGCGGCGATAGCAATATCATGATCGACAACAACAGCGATGTGAGAAGCAACTACAAAGGCGCAGTAAATTATAGAATTGGTGGCGAATACAAACTGAACAACCTCAGCTTAAGAGCTGGTTACGGTGTAAACGGCTCTCCTTACAAAAACGACAGTGATAATGTTTTCGATACCAAAATGTACAGCGGTGGCTTGGGTTACCGTGTAAACAATTACTACGTAGATTTAACCTATCAGCGCGTAGAAACCAACAACGATTTTACGCCTTATAATTTAGGTAATGGTGCAGAACCTGTTGCCCAGGTTAAAAACACCAAAAACAATGTTTTCTTAACCTTAGGTTTGAGATTTTAAGCACAGCACCTATTTAAATACTAAAAATCCCGGTTACCAATGGCAATCGGGATTTTTTATGCTTTAGAATTTTTAACGTCTCCGTTTGCTGTAAAAGGATTTTAGATGATCCCATAAAGCGAAGCACCTTCTTGCCCTAGCCTATCTACTTTTTTTTCAACTTCGGCATCTTTGATCAGCTCAGGTGCGTGATGAGGCTTTTTGCGGGCATCGATAATTACCGGGCCTGTACAACCCCAGTGTTTATCACGGGTAAAATCATCCACACCATCGATATCTGCGGCCGGATTACTTCTTGTAAAAGTTACCCAAACCAAATTGTTTACATTGGCTGCTGTAAATTGGGCATCATCGCAAAGCACAATCAAGGGCAAACCGCTTAAATCGACAGCTTTTAGGCTTTCCTTCAGTCTGGCTATTTCTTGTTTGGCTTGCTGCGCATCTACATAAGAACCGGCCTGCAACGCCAAAACTCCAGGAATTGCAATTTGACTGACACCAAATGGACTTGGCAAATTCAAATCGGCTGGACATACGTTGACAAGGGTTCTTTTTTTATCGCCTGCCACGGCAAAGACCACTTTCGATCCTGCATTCAGTCCATCGCCAGAATAATCGAGCGTATCAATCGTCGTATTCGTATAAAAATGCAGGTCCCTGCTCGGGTCTATCCGTTCTAAAACATGATTCATGAAACCTGCGATATTGTTGGTGCTAAGGCTTTCGTCATCTTCCTTCGCCACTATAAAGAGGTATTTGGCCAAACTCAGCTGGTTTTTGCCCAAAATATGATTGGCAATAGTTAAAATCTCCTGTGGCTTGCGCTCTTTTAAATAGGGTGTGTAGCGCTCGCTTCCAATGGCGAACAACAAAGGATGTACGCCGGCCGCATCCACCGCATTTACTTCTTTGAGGCCATGGATTTCCTGCGGAATGGCCGAACCGGTAATTTCGTGTATCAGGGCGCCAAAGCTCGTATCTTCCTGAGGTGGCCTGCCCACTACCGTAAACGACCATATCGCATCTTTTTTATGGTAAACGTTGTGCACCTTCATTAAAGGGAAGGGATGTGTGAGACTATAGTAGCCCAAATGATCGCCAAAAGGCCCTTCTGGCTTGTTTTCGTGCGGATATACCGTTCCGGTGATCACAAAATCGGCATCAGCAGAGATGCAAAACCCTTCTTCATCATAAAAATACCTGAAGCGCCTGTTGCCTAAGGCACCTGCAAAAGTGAGTTCAGAAAGCCCTTCGGGCAACGGCATTACCGCGGCAAGCGGGTGCGACGGCGGACCGCCTACAAAGATGCTTACCTTTAATGGCTGGCCTTTGGCATTGGCTTTGGTTTGGTGCACGCCAATCCCCCTGTGGATCTGATAGTGCAATCCAATTTCCTTATCCTGCACATAATCGTTGCCCGCCAGCTGGATGCGATACATGCCCACATTGGCATTCATCACACCGGGTTTATCCATATCTTCCGTAAAAACTTGTGGCATGGTAATAAACGGCCCGCCATCCATTGGCCAGTTTACAATTTGGGGCAAGCTGCTGATGCTTGTTTTTTGAAATGTGCTTTTAAAAAGCGACTGTTTTAAAGGCAAAGCCGATAATGCCGTTAAACCTGAGCCAACATATTTAAATGGATTTTTTAATGCCTTAATGGGATCTGAGCGCAACGCAACTAATTGTTCTACCTTAGGCAAGCTGTCTCTAAACATCAATTTGGAGCGTTCTAAGGTGCCGAACAGATTTGAAACGGCTTTGAATGGGCTTCCTTTTACATTTTCGAACAACAAAGCCGGCCCCTGTTTTTCATAAACCCTTAAATGGATAGCAGCCATTTCCAGGTACGGATCAACTTCTTCTTTTATTCTTACCAGATGACCATGTTTTTCCAGGTCGGCAATACATTCGGCTAAATTTCGATATCCCATTGATACAAAAGTAAGAAATTAGTCTGTTAGTCGATAGCTATTGGCCAGTAGCCTACCCGTAAGTTTTCGGTTGGGCGTCTGCACCTCATCATGTAGCCAGGCATGAAGGCAAACAAAAAATCCCCGCTTGGTTGAAACGGGGATTTTTGATTAAGTATTGACTGTTTACTTCTTGCCAGCGAAAGAACGCAACATCCAGGTATTTTTTTCCTTGAACTGCATAAAACGGTTCACCATATCGTTCGAGCCATCGTCGCCAGCCTTGTCAGTAGCCTCAAGCAGTTCTCTTTCGAGCTCAATCAGTTTGGCCATATCGTCTAAAATGGCTTCCACCATAGCCATATCGTTCATGCCAATGGTATTGATTTCCTTAATTTGCGATTCCTTGATGTAATCGGCAAAACGGCTGTGCGGCGGTTTGCCCAAGGTAAGTACACGCTCGGCAATTTCGTCGATGGTGAGCTGCGCATTGGTATACAGTTCTTCGAACTTGATGTGCAACGTAAAAAAGTTCTGCCCTTTTACGTTCCAATGGCATCCCCTTAATTTTTGATAGTGGATATGGTAGTTGGCCAGGTAATCGTTAAGCATGTCAACTACTGGTTTTACTTGTTTTTCACTAAGGCTGATTTCTTTTGCATCCATGGTATTTTCTATTTGAAGGTTAATTTTTGTACTGATACAACAAAGCACGATTAAAATGGTTTTTAAAAATAGTTTTTAGGGGCAATAGAAATGTCATCGTACCGTTTTTATAACATTCATCTACCTATAAGCATATTATTCGTATAATTGTGTTTCAAAATTGCTAAGATTTAATGTATAAGCTATATAAACTATTTATCATTGCGCTGCTCCTTCAAGTATCTGTTGCCCACGCCAATACAGCTATCGATTCGATCGGTGTGGAGAATTACAAAGGAAAAAAACTGATCCTGCACAAAGTAGAAGCCCTGTCTCTTATACACATCT
>NZ_JAELUC010000125.1 GCF_016429155.1 Pedobacter sp. ASV12
CCCCCCCCCCCCCCCCCCCCCCCCCCCCCCCCCCCCCCCCCCCCCCCCCCCCCCCCCCCCCCCCCCCCCCCCCCCCCCCCCCCCCCTTTTTTGTCGTGGTTCGTCGGCAGCGTCAGATGTGTATAAGAGACAGCCTTTACTAAATCTCCTTTACGGATCTTTACCTTGGCTTGTGTTACTTTATTTTTCATATTATAATACCTCCGGTGCTAATGATACAATCTTCATGAATTGTTTCTCACGCAGCTCTCTTGCTACCGGGCCAAAAATACGTGTACCACGTGGCTCATCTTGTGCATTCAACAATACGGCTGCATTGTCGTCAAAACGAATATAAGAACCATCTTTACGACGGATTTCTTTTTTAGTTCTTACTACAACTGCTTTAGAAACTGTTCCTTTTTTAATGTTACCTGAAGGCAAAGCGCTTTTTACGGTTACTACAATTTTGTCACCGATAGAAGCATATCTTTTGCCAGTACCACCAAGTACGCGGATAACCAATACTTGTTTTGCGCCGCTATTGTCGGCTACGTTTAATCTTGACTCCTGCTGTACCATCTTATTTAGCTCTTTCTAAAATTTGTACCAATCTCCAGTTCTTGTTTTTACTCAGCGGACGAGTCTCCATGATCAATACCGTATCACCGATACCACATTCGTTTTTCTCGTCATGAGCCATAAATTTCGTAGTTTTCTTTACGAATTTACCATAAATCGGGTGTTTCACTTTACGCTCAACTGCTACAACAACAGATTTATCCATCTTATTGCTTACCACCAACCCGGTCCTTGTTTTTCTTAATTGTCTTTCCATTTCGACTCTAAAAGTTATTTAGTTTCAGTAGCTGACTGAGCATTTTGCTTAGCCAATTCAGTATTTAATCGGGCTATGTCTCTTCTCACCTTCTTAATACGAGAAGGGTTTTCGATAGCCGAAATTGCGTGAGCGAATTTTAACTTGGTTAAGTTTTCTTTTTCTTCTGCAATCTTTGCTACTAATTCTTCTTTTGAAAGCCCTGTGATTTCTGAGTTTTTCATTTTATTAAATTTTTATGTGATGGTCTAGCGGTTGCAATAACAAGTGCACTTGCAACATTGATCCAAAACTTTTTTATGCTTCTACGTAATCTCTACGTACGACAAACTTGGTTTGAACTGGCAATTTCTGAGCGGCTAGTCTCAAGGCTTCTTTGGCAACTTCCAAAGGCACGCCTTCTGCCTCAAAAATAATGCGTCCGGGTCTAACAACGGCTACCCAATATTCAGGTGCACCTTTACCTTTACCCATACGTACCTCAGCTGGTTTCTTTGTTACCGGTTTATCCGGGAAAATTCTGATCCAAACTTGGCCTTCACGTTTCATGAAACGAGTTACCGCAATACGGGCTGCCTCTATCTGGCGACTTGTGATCCAAGTGGCTTCTAAAGACTTGATCCCGAAAGATCCGAATGACAATTCAGCACCACGAGTTGCTAAACCTTTCATTCTGCCTTTTTGCATCTTTCTGAACTTCGTTCTTTTTGGCTGTAACATTTTATTTTAAATATTATCGTTAAACGATTGGTTAACTATTTGCGTGGGCCTCTGTTGCCGCCGCCTTTATTATCTCTTCCGCCTTGACCCGGACGACCGCCACCGCGTTTGTCGTTCCTTCTGTCGCCGCCTCTATTATCTCTGCCGCCGTCTCTGCCGCCGAAGTTGCCTTGTGGTCTTTCGCCACCTTTGCCTGGAGCATTGCTCGTAGCGCCGATGTTTGGAGAAAGATCGCGTTTGCCATAAACTTCGCCTTTGCAGATCCATACTTTAACACCGATTTTACCATAAGTGGTCAAAGCTTCTGCTAATGCATAGTCAATATCGGCACGGAAAGTATGCAAAGGAATTCTTCCTTCTTTGTACTGCTCGGTACGGGCCATCTCGGCACCGCCCAAACGGCCAGAAGTCATGATTTTGATCCCTTCGGCACCCATACGCATGGTTGATGCGATGGTTGATTTCATGGCTCTACGGAAAGAAATCCTGGCTTCTAATTGCTTAGCTACGCCTTCTGCCACCAATTGTGCGTCAAGCTCAGGGCGCTTGATCTCGAAAATGTTGATCTGAATTTCCTTTTTGGTCAATTTTTTCAACTCTTCCTTGATCTTGTCAACCTCTTGGCCTGCTTTACCAATTACGATACCCGGACGGGCAGTGTGGATAGTAACGGTGATACGTTTTAGGGTACGCTCGATTACTACTTTGGCTACACCGCCTTTAGCGATACGTGCAGAAAGGTATTTTCTTATTTTTTCGTCCTCAACTAATTTATCAGCATAGTTGTTGCCTCCGAACCAGTTAGAATCCCAGCCTCTGATGATTCCTAACCTGTTACCTATTGGATGTGCTTTTTGTCCCATTTCTGTTAATTAGTTTGAGTTTCAACGTTTTTACTATCTACTATTAAGGTAACGTGGTTCGAACGTTTACGGATTCTATAACCACGGCCTTGTGGGGCTGGTCTTAGTCTTTTTAACTGACGACCACCGCCTACCATTATCGTTTTCACGTATAACTGGTTTTCTTCAGGGCGAGAACCTTCATTTTTCGACTCCCAATTTTTGATAGCTGATAATAAAAGTTTTTCAACTCTTACTGCGGCATCTTTGTTGGTGAATTTCAAAATATGTAAAGCTTTCTCTACACGCTCACCTCTGATCAGATCTACAACCAAACGCATCTTACGCGGTGAGGTTGGGCAATTGTTTAATTTCGCTACTGCTTCCATCTCTTAATTATTTTTTCTTTTCAGAGTGACCCCTAAATGTTCTGGTTGGAGCAAACTCTCCCAGCTTGTGACCAACCATGTTTTCTGTTACGTATACCGGAATAAATTTGTTTCCGTTATGTACTGCAAATGTATGACCTACGAAATCTGGTGATATCATTGATCTGCGAGACCAAGTTTTGATCACAGACTTTTTGCCTGAATCATTCATAGAGGCTACTTTCTTCTCTACGTTATGGTCAATATAAGGTCCTTTTTTAATTGAACGAGCCATTATTTTTTCCTTTTCTCTATGATGAAACGATTTGAGTATTTTTTAAGCGAACGTGTTTTGTATCCTTTCGAATAAACACCATTCCTTGACCGTGGCTGACCTCCTGATGAGCGGCCCTCACCACCACCCATTGGGTGATCTACAGGGTTCATCGCTACCGGACGTGTACGAGGACGACGACCGATCCAACGGCTACGGCCTGCTTTACCTAGTACTTCGTTTGCATGGTCTGAGTTAGAAACTGTACCAATGGTTGCCAAACAGGTCACCAAGATCAACCTGGTTTCGCCCGATGGCATTTTAATGGTAGCATATTTGCCATCTCTAGCGGCCAATTGTGCATAAGCACCGGCGCTACGAGCCAATTGTGCACCTTTTCCTGGGTGGATTTCCAAGTTATGGATAATAGAACCCAAAGGAATGTTGGCCAATTTTAAGGTATTGCCTACTTCTGGAGTAGCTTTGTCGCCCGAAAGCACGGTTTGTCCTACTTGCAATCCTTCTGGTGCAATAATGTAGCGCTTCTCTCCATCAACATAGTGCAACAAGGCGATACGTGCGGTACGGTTTGGATCGTATTCGATCGTAGCTACAACAGCAGGAATGTCAAATTTATCGCGTTTAAAGTCGATTAAACGGAAAGATTTTTTATGACCGCCACCGATATAGCGCATCGTCATTTTACCTGTATTGTTACGACCTCCCGATTTCTTAGAAGATACAACCAATGATTTTTCGGGCTTGGTTGCGGTAATCTCCGTAAAACTAGCACCAACTCTAAAGCGGGTACCCGGAGTAACTGGTTTAAATTTTCTTAAGCCCATAGTTATAAATTATTCAATTCTGATTAAATATTCGCGTAATAATCTATTGTTTCTCCATCTTTCAAGGTTACAATAGCTTTTTTATATTTAGGGCTACGGCCTGTTACAATACCACCTTTGGTGTTTCTTGATTTGGCTTTGCCATCTACTATCATGGTGTTAAGGGCAACAATCGTTACGCCGTACATTTTCTCGATAGCCGATTTAATCTGCAGTTTGTTAGCTCTGTGGTCTACTCTGAAAGTAAAACGGTTAGCTTTTTCAGTTAACGCAGAAGCTTTTTCGGTTAAGATTGGTTTTTGTAAGATTTCCATATTACTTGGCAAATGCCTCCTCCAATGTTTTAAGCGAGTTAGCAGTTAACAAAAGTTTGCTGGCGTTCAATACATCGTAAGTATTCAACTGATCTGCAGTAATTACTTTTGCCTTCTGGATATTTCTGCTTGATAAATAGATATTGTTATTTTGCGCAGGTAGTACCAACAAGGTTTTCTCTCCAGCCAAATTCAACGCATTCACCAAATTCAAATAGTTTTTGGTTTTGATGTTGTCGAAATTGAAGTCTTCCAATACCACCACGCTGTTGTCTTGCGCTTTGTAAGAAAGGGCCGATTTACGGGCCAATGATTTCAATTTCTTGTTCAATTTGAAGCTGTAGTCTCTTGGCTGAGGACCGAAGATACGGCCACCACCATTGAACAATGGAGATTTGATACTTCCGGCACGAGCACCGCCAGTACCTTTTTGCTTGTATAGTTTACGGGTAGAACCTGCAATCTCGTTACGTTGTTTAGATTTGTGCGTTCCTTGACGTTGGTTAGCCAAATACTGTTTCACATCTAAATAAATCGCGTGATCGTTCGGAGTTACACCGAACACCGCTTCAGGAAGCTGCACCTTGGCACCTGTCTCTTTTCCTGAAATGTTTAATACTTTCACTTCCATCTGCTTACTTGTCTAAGATTACGTAAGAACCTTTAGCTCCAGGAACGGAACCACTAACTACTACAAGGTTTTGCTCAGCATAAACTTTCAACACTTGCAAGTTTTGAATTTTTACTCTGTCGCCACCAGTTCTTCCGGCCATTCGCATTCCTTTGAATACACGTGAAGGCCATGATGAAGCACCTAGTGAACCTGGCGCTCTCAAACGGTTGTGCTGACCGTGAGTTTGACCTCCAACACCACCAAAACCATGACGTTTAACTACGCCTTGAAAACCTTTACCTTTTGAAGTACCAACTACATCCACATAATCACCTTCGTTAAAGATGCTTACCGTAACGGTATCGCCCAGGCTCACAGTTCCTTCAAACTCGCCGAACTCAACCAATTTACGTTTTGGGGTAGTGCTTGCTTTCGCAAAGTGACCTTTTAAAGGTTGGGTAGTGTTTTTTTCTTTGGCTTCATCAAATCCTAACTGAACTGACGCATAGCCATCTTTTTCTTCGGTTTTCACCTGTGTTACTACACAAGGACCAGCTTCGATCACCGTACAAGGAATATTCTTTCCGTCGGCGTCAAAAATACTGGTCATTCCTACTTTTTTTCCAATAATACCTGACATTTTCTATTTTAAGTTTAACACCCATCGAAGCAGTAGGGCTTCGTTCAAGGTGGGATACATCCCCGCTAAGGGACGGCAAAAATAGGAAAGAATTCTTAATTTTCAAATAGTTAGCTAATTATTTTTGAAAATAATTGCTACATAGAGGCTGCCGCTGTTCGTAGGCTCAGAAACAACAGTTTAATGGGCTATATCCAAGTACAAGCTGGCAATAATAATCACCAAAACCAGCGTACCAATGAGCACATACATATAGTCTTTCTCCATCAGAAAGCTGAAAATAGAGAACACGATGCGTGCAATCGGCGTAAAAATAAGCAAAAGCACGCCAAATTGGACAATAGCCAGGCCATCAAAAGTCCTTAATCCCTTTAAGATTTCGGCAATCGACGAAAAGCGCGCCTCTTCTGGCTTGAAGGTTTCGAACGACACAGCCTGGCCCTTATGCGAAAAAAGAAAGATGATACCGCCCAAAATAACCACGGCAGTAGAAACCAGCACGCCAACGCGCAGCAAGGTGCCCAGAATTACCTGTACATCCTTATCGCCCAAATAGTGTTTAACTTCCTTGCTCATGCCTTGCCGCTTAATCCGTTATAAATCATTTGCAGGGCCAAAAACGTAACCACGATAGCAAATACGACCTTCAGCTTGTCGGTTTTGGTCTTGATGAGTATCTTGGCGCCCAGTGTTGCCCCCGTAATGACGCCGATGGTTACCGGCATGGCGATCATCGGGTCTATCTGGCCTTTGTGCAGATACACCAATGCACTGGCCGCCGCGGTAACACCGATCATGAAATTACTGGTGGTAGTAGAAACCTTGAAAGGAATACGCATGATATTGTCCATGCCGATTACCTTTAAAGCACCCGAACCTATGCCCAACAAGCCCGATAAGGTACCTGCCACAAACATCATGGCAAAGCCGCCCACCACGCGATGAACCGCATATTGCTTGACACCGTCTTCTGTAGGATAGCTGCCGTTGAGCTTAAAGTAATTGGCCAAAATACTGGTTTGTTCGTTATTGGAATGGTCTACCTTTTTACGCAGCATCATAACTGCCGAAAACAACAGGATCAGTCCGAAGATGACAATGATATAGTCTGCCTTGATATATGTAGCAATGATTACCCCTACAATGGCACTGGCCGTGGTGGCAATTTCCAAAAACATGCCGATGCGCACATTAGTGATGCCTTCTTTCACATAAGCTGCCGCCGAACCCGAAGAGGTGGCAATAACCGAAATGATGGAAGCACCAATGGCATAGTGGATATCAACGCCTAGCCCCAGGTTAAGCAAGGGTATGATAATGACGCCGCCGCCCAAGCCGGTTAAAGAACCCAATAGGCCCGCCAAGAAGGCACCCACTAGAACAATCAGGGTAAACAACAACACTGTCATGCCGGCAAATATAGCATACATAAATTGTTTGCTGTAAACAAAAAACAATTAAATAAAGTCTATAGGAAAGGTGGAATTTGATGGTTTTAGTCGAGAAATATTCAGTTATTAAAATTCTTCGTTCGTAAACCTGATATTTTTCTTGATGCAATGAAGATGATGCTCGTTCACCTTATTGGCGACTGTATCAAAGTCGAAATCTTCGTTTGTACCGCAATCGAGCATACTGAAATAAAGTGTGGGTTTAATACCTGTCTCTTATACACATCTAAAAAGGGGGGGGGGGGGGGGGGGGGGGGGGGGGGGGGGGGGGGGGGGGGGGGGG
>NZ_JAELUC010000126.1 GCF_016429155.1 Pedobacter sp. ASV12
CCCCCCCCCCCCCCCCCCCCCCCCCCCCCCCCCCCCCCCCCCCCCCCCCCCCCCCCCCCCCCACCCCCCCCCCCCCCCCCCCCCCCCCCCCCCCCCCCCCCCCCCCCCCCCCCCCCCCCCCCAAAAACCCTTTTTTTTGTCGTGGTTCGTCGGCAGCGTCAGATGTGTATAAGAGACAGCAATAGAACAGGGAAGTATCTTTGAAATCTATGACCAAACCATATTAAAAGGTTATAACTTCTATATCATGCCAAGCTCGAAGTTCTCCTCCATCACTTTGAAGCTCAATATGTACGCGGTTAAAAACAACTTGCCCGATAGCAATGTAATGCGCAAATACATTACCTACCGCACAAGTTCTACAGGTTGGCAACATATAGATCTTGCACCTTATCAGCTCAGTTTTGAGGGAATGGATCAGATTGCCATCACACTCCAACTTGTAGCACATGCCCCCGATAGCAGCAATAATTTTGTTTTTGGCGTTTCGGCAAAAAAAACAATATCGAAAAACTTGCTTTTCCGTTACCAGAGCCAAGGAAATTGGGAAAGCAATGCCGGCACGTTCATTGCCAACCTTGAACTTAAATACAACAAGGAAGACCGCAAAGCGGGTGCTACGCTGAAACGCGAAGCAACCGAAAGCTCGGCAATAAAGCAGCTTGCCAATTATTACCAATATAAACATGAAGCCTCAAAAAGCGGCTATGGCAAAAATAAAAAGGGCAGGTACATTGATTTGGGCGATGCCAAAATTTATACCGAAGAATATGGCAGTGGCGAGCCTTTGGTCCTATTGCATGGCAACAATGGAAGTATAGCGGACTTCTATCGCCAGATTCCCGTCTTTGCGAAACATTTCAGGGTGATTGCCATCGATACCCGTGGACAAGGCAGAAGTACCGATCTCTCTACTGGGGCTTATAGTTATGATTCGTTTGCGCAGGACCTATATCAGGTGCTTACCGCAATGGGATTGAAAAAAGTAAGTATAGTAGGCTGGAGTGATGGAGGCAATACTGCGTTGAGCTTTAATCTAGCCCACCCTGAGGCCATCAATAAGATCGTAACCATTGGCGCCAACTTAGACCCTTCAGGTATAAACGATAGTTTGTTGGTGAGTTTTAAAAACCAACTTGATGCCAAAGATCTTTCTAAGAACAGTAGATTGATCAGCCTGATGCTGACGCATCCACACATTACCGCAGCACAGTTGCAACAGATAAACAATCCTGTATTGGTTATTGTGGGAAGCAATGACGTCATCAAACCTGAGCATACCAAATTCATTGCCGCTCAGCTTAGCCAAGCTAAGCTCCAGATTATTCCCAACTCAACCCATTACGTACCTTTTGAACAACCAAACCAACTTAATCAGCTCATCCTGGAGTTTTTGGACATCCGTTAAAGAAAAGGCGAAAATTGGCCGAAAGTAGGTGCGCTTGCATACCAATCAGACTAGGTTTAAAGCTGCTTTTAAAAACTCAGGGGCGTTGGCAAATGAGGATCAGGCAAAGAAGATTTTAGATTTTTTGTATTTCATAGCAAAGACTTGCAGCATTATTGAAAGCAATAATTATAACCCCAATCAGAAATCGAGGGTTAAATAAAAACACAAAATCCCGAACCGCTTTACAAGCTAAAAATTAGCATTTGAAAACATTGACCACAAAGAATTAGAGAAAATAAAAAAAGAGATGATCAAAATTTATCATCTCTTTAAGGGTGGAATACCGGGCTCGAACCGGCGACCTCCTGAACCACAATCAGGCGCTCTAACCAACTGAGCTAAAACCACCGTGTTTTTTCGAGCTACAAAGGTACTATTTTATTGTTTGCTGTCAAATAATTTTGAAAATTAGCAAAAATTCAGCGTTAAAGCATTAAAAATCAAATCAATGAAATCTACCCAAACCAACCAACCAACTAACTAACTAAAGTAAGCCTTCATCTCCTCATTAATTTCCTTACGCATGTTGGCCAGCCTAATGGCATATTGGTGCAACTGTTTGTCTTCTTCGGTTTTGGGCACCCACTCTGGCACCGGCACCGTTTTGCCTTCATCGTCAATGGCCGCAAATACAATGATACAGTGGATGGCTTTGGTTTCGGCCTTGGTTTTAGGATTAATGGCATTAATATCGACGCTGATGTGCATGCTGGTACGACCTGTATAAATAATCCTGGCGTTCACTTCCACAATTTCGCCGATCAGGATAGGATTAACAAATCGAATACCGCCTACATACACCGTTACGCAGTATCGGCTGCTCCAATTCACTGCACAGGTATAAGCGGCCTGGTCTATCCACTTCATAACGGCGCCACCATGCACCTTGCCGCCAAAATTCACGTCGCCGGGCTCGGTTAAAAACCGAAAAGTAACTGCATTTTTCTCCATAAATCTTTTATTTTATTGTGTTTTACCAACATTTCAAAGGCTAAACTAACCGTAATTCCTATATTTGGGCACTTTGAACAGCACTAATTTAATGCAATTAAACGGCATTGAAACTTAACCGGCTAAAAAATAAAGCTTACCAAACTGCATGATAGAAATTTACACAGACGGCGCCGCAAGCGGCAATCCTGGTCCGGGAGGCTACGGCGTAATCTTGCGCTCGGGCACCCATTACAAAGAACTTAGTGGCGGCTTTAGGCTAACCACCAACAACCGTATGGAGTTGCTCGCTGTTATTGTAGGTTTGAAAGCCCTGAAAAGCCCCGGACAGCAGGTCATGATTTTTTCGGACTCCAAGTATGTGGTCGATTCGGTAGAGAAAGGCTGGGTTTTTGGCTGGGTAAAAAAAGGCTTTCAGGGCAAAAAGAACAAAGACCTTTGGATGCAATACCTCGCCCTGCACAAGCTGCATCAGGTTAAATTTACCTGGATCAAAGGCCATAACGAACATCCCGAAAACGAACGTTGCGATCGCTTGGCCGTCGCCGCCTCGCAAAACAAAAGCGCAATGGGAATCGACGCTTTTTTTGAAGCCGAGCGCAACAGCACTTCGCTACTTTAAAATTATTGCTTAATTTCAACGGCAAATCTAACTCGCTCAATATGTTTGCCTACTGGAACGACTATTATTATATAGCTGTTGTTTTACAAGTGTTGGCTATTATCCATGCCCTTAAAACTGGCCGTGGAAACTGGCTTTATCTTTTGATATTCCTGCCGGGTATTGGCTTTGTCATCTACTTTGCCATGGAGCTGCTGCCCGAAATTACCAATGGCAACTTTTCTAAAAGCCTAAAAAAGTACTTCTTCCCCAACCAGGAAGTTAACGAATGGCAAAGAAAAGTACAGATTGCCGACAGCATTACCAACAAACTTGGCCTTTCTAACGCCTATGCCAACCAGAAGCAATATGGCAAGGCGATCGAACTCTCTCAAAGCTGCCTGCAGGGCCACTATAGCGACGATCCGGCCATCCTGCTGCAACTAGCCAGGCAGTATTTTTACAATGGGCAATACAAAGAGAGTCTAACCTATTTTGATCAGCTTTACGCCAAAAACACAGCCAGGATAAGCATGGTGGAAGACGAACTGCTTTATGTACGCGCGCAGGAAGGCAACGGCGAAAACGAATTGGCCAACAAAGGTTATCAACAGGTCATCCGCAACCATCATTCTTTAGAGGCACGTTATTATTACGGACTTTTCTTAAAAAAACAAAACCGAAAAGAAGATGCCCGGGAACAGTTTCAGGCGGTGAGAAGCGAAATCAGGCTCTTGCCTCGATACCTCCGCAAAAGAAACGCAGGCTGGCTAAGGAAATCGATCAGGGAACTCCTATCCCTCAAATGAGCAAAAAAAAGCCGCATCCCAGTTGAACACGGCTTTTTGTACTTTTGACTATTTTATAGAAATAGGAACCGAAATCTTGTCCCAGTCCATAGAAAATCCTTTACCAGTGATCTTGTATTCCAACCTTTCCTGGGTAGTACTCAAGGCTTTTGTTTTTACATTAACCCTGAGCTGGTCTTGGGCTTCCTGATATTTAAAAGCACCCCACTGCTTGGCTTCTTTGTTAAAAATAGCCGTCCAGACACCATTTTCTTTCGGAATTAAAAAGAAACTGTAAGTGCCGGCAGGCAGGGTTTTGCCTTCAACCTTGATGTCTTTATCGGTTTGGAAGGTAGTGGCTTCGTTTGCCCCTGCACGCCAAACTTTATCATAGGCTTCTAGTCCACCCCAAATTTTGCGGCCCTTTACCGAGGGGCTGCTGTAATTAATGGTAATGGTTGCATCTTTGATTTTGCCTGTTGCCGATGCCTTTGGGCTCGCAGGTTTTGTGTCTTGAGCCATAACGTTTGCCGAAATGAAAACCGCAAGAAGCACCGGAATTGATTTAAGGATTGCTTTCATAATTTACACAATGTTTTAATTACGAATTTAATATTTACAACCAGTAATTGACGCAAAGCAAATCAGCTAATTTCACCTTTATCAGTCGATACCCCCTACGATGCCCAGCTGCTCCAGTTTTGCTGCTGTATTTTGACCTGCCTGCGGCTTTACTGGCGAATATTCGGCCATAAGCGCTTCGGCCATTTGAACCATTTTGGACGATCCGATAAAAATAGCGGTACGTTGATGCAGTTCGGTCGGTTCGATATCGAGGATGCGGTTCAATCCGTCTGAAGCCATGCCACCAGCCTGCTCAATAATGAAGGCCATCGGATTGCACTCGTACAACAGGCGCAACTTGCCATTTGGCGAGGCCGCCGTAGTGGGATAGATATAAATACCGCCTTTGATGAGGTTACGGTGGATATCGGCAACCATAGAACCAATATAGCGAGAGGTATACGGCCTGCGCGTAGCCAAGTCTTCCACCTGCGCATATTTCAAATATTTTTTAACACCATCGGGAAAATGTACGTAATTGCCTTCGTTGATCGAATAAATCACGCCATCTTCCGGAATTTTCATGTTCGGGTGCGATAGGCAGAACTCGCCGATGGATGGGTCTAACGTAAAACCATTAACGCCTTTGCCCGTTGTATACACCATCATGGTGGAGGAGCCATAGATTACATAGCCTGCGGCCACCTGCTCGGTTCCTTTTTGCAACACATCGCTAATGGTGGCATCGCCTTCTACCGATTTCCGGCGATATACCGAAAAAATAGTCCCCACAGCCACGTTACAATCGATATTTGAGGAACCATCCAAAGGATCGATACAGATGATGTATTTGGCATTTTTAGAAACCGGCGAATCAATCGGCACAAAGTCATCTTCCTCTTCTGTAGCCACAATGCAGCACTCGCCTCCGCTGGTTAAAGCCGAAATAAATTGTTCATTGGCATACACATCCAACTTTTTCTGGCCTTCGCCCTGGATGTTCATCGTGCCTGCATCGCCCAGAATATCTACCAGACCGGCTTTGTTCACTTCGCGGTTCACGATTTTGGCTGCAATGCCGATATCCCTCAACAGCCTCGAAAGTTCACCCTTGGCGTATGGAAAATCAGCCTGTTTTTCAATTATAAATTGACCTAATGTTTTTATACCGGACATATTCAGCTTAGTGTATATTTTACGTTATCTAACTCCTAATTCTATGGCCTCTAAGGTATGGATTTTTTCTGCCGAAATACAAAAACGAATCAAAGTTCTTACCTTATGCCAACCGTGTTTTCCGGCCGCACCAGGATTTATATGCAAACATTTGATTTTTTCGTCGTACATAACTTTTAAAATATGTGAATGCCCAGTAATGAAAAGCATTGGAGGCTTAGTGTAAATTTCAGGCTTCACAAAAGACGAATACCGCCCCGGATAGCCACCGATGTGGGTCATCCAAACATCCACGTCCTCACATTTAAAACGCAGGTGCTCCGGGAATTCGCTTCTGATGGTTTTATCGTCGATATTGCCATACACGCCACGCAAGGGCTTAAAGGCCGCCAAAGGCCCGGCCACATCCGGACCAAAATCGCCGGCATGCCAAATCTCGTCGCAGTCGGCAAAATACTTGAATACGGCTTCGTCTAGATAGCCATGGGTATCAGAAAGCAGGCCTATTTTTTTCAATTGTTAGTTTTTTCGTACCATTTTAAACGTACCGTTAGGCTGTATAAACGAAGCAGACAACGCATGAGTTGCCCCCTCTTTCATTTCGAATTTTACACTATAGCCTTTTAATTTTTTAATGTTAAAGGTATTATTGCCCACTGAAATGGTTTCGTACTCTGGCTGGCCCGGCACATAAATATATAAGACGTTTTCCTTCAGGTATACTTTTGTTCCATTGCCATATTCCCCAATGTATCCCTTTAGAGCGTCTTTACTTAAATTAACCACTCTTGGCTTGCTGGCAAACACAATGGGTTTCATGCCCGCCTCGAGCGGTATAGCTATATTTTCGATCTTGCCATCTGACCCACTGCCAAAATTAAATCGCAAATCGCTTGTGGCGGTATCAATTTTACCATTTTTATCTATCCCACTTATACTAAACACATCATAATGGTAGTGCCTAAGCAATAACTGTTCTTTTCCCAAAGTTGCAAACAGCGAATCGTTCTTAAACCTGTCTCTTATACACATCTGACGCTGCCGACGAACCACGACAAAAAAAGGGTTTTTTGGGGGGGGGGGGGGGGGGGGGGGGGGGGGGGGGGGGGGGGGGGGGGGGGGGGGGGGGGGGGGGGGGGGGGGGGGGGGGGGGGGGGGGGGGGGGGGGGGGGGGGGGGGGGGGGGGGGGGGG
>NZ_JAELUC010000127.1 GCF_016429155.1 Pedobacter sp. ASV12
CCCCCCCCCCCCCCCCCCCCCCCCCCCCCCCCCCCCCCCCCCCCCCCCCCCTTTTTAGATGTGTATAAGAGACAGGTCAAGAACACTGAAGAAGTTCATCAAACTTTTTATCAGCAGCTGTATCGAATAGGCCCCCTTTCTTTTTTGGGCTATACCCTGTATTCGGTATTTTCGAGCAGGAGAATATTCGGACAGTTTAGAGATAAGCTGCTGATGTTTGTTTTTGGCCGGGTGTTTTTGCTCTTCCTGGCTACGATTATGATGATTCTATCGTTTTCGGGGCAGGTAACTCACAATCCGAATGCCGTTTATTTGCTGCGGATCATTGTTTACACCTGTATGCTCATATTCATCCTCACGGTTTTTAACTATACATTAAATAAGCTGTTGAAAAGAAGCGCGTTGGCAATGCCTGGCGATTACGGTAGGGAAGTAGGGCGCCAAAACATAAAATATGAACGCTCTCCACTTAACCATGAACAGTTGCTGGCCTATCAAAAGAGGCTGGTTGCCGCCGTGGAAGAAGATAAACTTTTTTTAGATACCTCGCTCTCGTTGAGCAGCCTTGCCAACCACCTGAAAATCCCGAACCACCACCTTACGCAAGTGTTTAACATGCAACTGAAGCAAACTTTTTATCAGTTTATCAATGGATGCAGGGTAAATTATGCCTGCAAATTATTGGATAACGAAACGCTGGATATGAATTTGGAAGAGCTGGCCGAAAAAAGCGGCTTTAATGCAAAGGTTTCCTTTAACCGGCAGTTCAAACAAATCAAAGGCTGTACACCTTCCGAGTACAGAGATCGTATCAAGTCCTAGTCAGTATAATCTATTCTTCTTCTCTATCGATGTGCAGCAAGTTCTCCGTAAGTCACTTTGCTGTTTTGGACTGTTTGACTATGCTGTTTGCAACAGTTTGCTTGGCTTGCGAGGTATAATGCCACTCTTTCTGCCTTGTGGCGCCCAAGCCCGCTCGTTGGTTCGCCTACTTTCAGACAAGGTATCTTTATTTCAGCTTCGAGCCTTTTTTAAGCCCTTATAGCGATGTTGATTTGCGATGTATCATCCGTGCGGCATGATGTCCACGCCGCACGGATGACTCGTTTTTTAGGCCTTTGCGCCTACATATTTGCGACGAGTTTATAATAGATATAAAACGCTGTTTGAATATGATACAACTTTACAAACGAATTCTCTATTCATTTATTTTCCTTTTAGCTACATTCTGTTCATCAAATGTGTTTGCAGATGGGTCAAAAGATTTATACCCAAGTGGTGCCAGTGGCAGAAGGGCCTTGCTTTTAAGTTCATCTGGTTCGGCGAATACAGGTAGCTGGCCATTTCAAAGCCGCGGCACCATAAAAGTATTCGTGAAAAATAACGAATATATCTATATGGGCTCGAGTGCTCAAGGTATAGGTGGGGGAACAATCAATGTGTTTAATCCTAGTACGGTTCCTAATGCAAACAGGGATAACTATAATAGTAGTTCTGGCAATAGCACATCTACCGGCCGTATTGGCACGAGAGCACAAGAATTAGCCGGAGCATTACCAGCATCAGGTGGCTATACCCCTTTTGTAATACAGAATACAACAGGAGCTGATGGTATTTTTGAAATAGACTTCATTTCTCCAAATGTTACTTTCAGTGGAAATCCAAGTGTACCTACGGTAAGTGCAAATGCCAGTTGGACAGCAACCAATACATCAGAGCAACCTTCTAATCAGCCATTAATTTTGGCCTGGGATGTAACGGTACGATCGGCAGCGGCCGCGCAAACAGATTTGGTTACCTATCCATTTAAATCGGGAAGAGCCTATACTAACGTATTCAATGCACATATTGTTAACGATTATAACTCAGCAACAGGCGGTTTTTATGGTAAGCTTTATGTATTGACCAAAGATGGATTTGCTTACCAAGTAAGTGGCAATGGGCAAGTAGGCGTAGGTTTTACTTTTTTTGCGAATAATAGGGGGTATACTACAGGTGCAAACGGTACAGGTACTTCAACACGTAAAAGTTTAAACTCTTCCACCAATCCAAATGTAAAAAACCCAAATGAAACGGATGATGGACTCAATATTACCCATAAACTCTTTTATGCAAAGCCTTCCAATGAGTTGCCCGAAACGTCTACGGCACAAGGAGCAACAACCTGGGTAAAGGCGGCAAGTCCGCAGTTTCCTACTGTATCTAATATCTCCTTTTTGGGGGTAGAGGGATCGGCCACTTATGTGAGTTCTAAAGGAGCCTATGTCAATTTTACGTCTAACTTGGCCGGTTCATATAAAATAACTATACCGGGTAACGGCAATTTTATAGACAGGGTACTGATTGGCAGCTGTGTTGCCGGAACGAATCAGGTTTATTGGGATGGAAAAGCAGGGGCTTCTGTAGCCGACCCTATTACAGCTGGTTTGGCCACGCCACCAGGAACGGTTTTAAATACCATTAAGGTACAACTATTTGGCGCAGAGGTGCATTTTCCCTTCATCGACGTAGAAATCAATCCAAATGGTATTATTACCGAGCAATTAACTACTGATGGAAACTATACGGTTGTCCCTGGTAAGGATGTCGTTTATTGGGACGATAGCGATGTCAATACTACAGGTAACAGTGCCAGTGCGACGCCATCATCTCCAACAAAACCAACTTTTGGTGTAAATGGTGTTTCAAGTACTACAAATGGCCATAAATTTGGTAAAAACAGTAATAATGGCGGGGCTGGAGATACAGATTGGGGAAATAACAGGGCGCTGGATACCTATTCCTTCGTAGAAGGTAATGAGGTAACACAAACCATCAGTGCCACCATTTATCAGGCCGATTTAGAGGTAACCAGTATCACGCCTTCGGTAACTACGCAACAGGTTGGCAATACGGTAACCTATACCATCGTGATTAAAAACTTACAAAATGCACAAAGTGTTAGCGACGTAACAGGAGCAACCTTTGGCTTTGAATATCCGGCAGGTTTTACCATCAATTCGGTTAATTTAACAACCAATACAGGTACCGTAGTGGCAACTTCGCCGGTAACAACTGCGACCAAATATACGGCTACTTTGAGCATGACCAATGGCTCGCAAGCCACGTATGTGATTACAGGTACCATCGGACAGGCTTTAAAAAATACAACAGTTACGCCAAGGGCAACCATTTTAAGGCCAGCTGATATTGCCGATCCAGATGCTACCGATGAAAGTACGCCAACCTTCTCGGGCAACGTTGATACCGAGTGTAATGGTAATCCGAGTGGAGTAGGTTGTAATAACATCAAAACTGCTGCCGGTGTCACCATTACCAATTCGCCTCCTGTAGCCAATATCGATGTGAACAGCACCAACATGAACACCACCTTAACAGTGGCAGCCAGTGGTGTGTTGACAAATGACAGCGATGTAGATGGAGATGCTTTGACTGTAACCAAATACACCATCGGTGGTGTCGACTATACCGCAGGTACTTCACATCTCATCCCAGGAAAAGGAACCATTACCCTTAATGCCAACGGTAGCTATACTTTTGTACCGGTAACCAACTTTACAGGTGCGGTTGATGTAATTACTTATACGATAACTGATGGTACGGCGACAACAACCAGTACCTTGACCTTAAATGTAATTCCAACCAATGTTGCACCAGTTGCCAATCCAGATGTCAAATCGACCAATGAGGACGCAACACTGACGGTAAGTGCGGCTAATGGCGTACTGGCTAATGATACTGATGCAGATAACGATCCCTTAACTGTAACCAAATATACTATCGGTGGTATAGATTATACCGCAGGTACTTCGCATCTTATTACTGGAAAAGGTACAATTACCCTTAATGCTGATGGCAGTTATACTTTTGTACCCTTGGCCAATTACAATGGCCCGGTTGATGTAATTACTTATACCGTTAGCGATGGAACGGTAACTTCTACCAGTACCTTAACCATAACCGTTGATCCTGTTAACGATGCACCTTCATTTACCAAAGGAGCCGACCAAACCATTACCATAAGTTCTACAGCAGTAGTTAAAACTGTAAACGGTTGGGCAACGGCATTAAATGCTGGTCCAGCTGATGAAAGTGGCCAAGCGTTGAATTTTATCGTAAGCAACAATAACAATGCTTTATTCACTACACAGCCAGCCATTGATGCAGCAGGGAATTTAACCTATACGCCAGCACCAAATAAATATGGCAAGACAACGGTAACTGTTCAAATTCATGATAACGGAGGAATTGCAAACGGAGGTGTTGACACTTCTGCACCGCAGACTTTCGAAATCATTATCAAGCCGGTAGGGGCTACAGATACGGATACCACGCCTATCAATACGGCCGTAACCACTACGGTAACAGCAAACGACGGCGCAAGTGGTATCGGAACAACTGTGGTGAAAGGCACCGACCCGAGCCATGGAACCATTACGGTTAATCCTGATGGTACCATTACTTATACGCCATCAAATAATTATGTTGGCCCAGATAGCTACACCTATATTTTAAGAACACCTGATGGCGTAGATTCTGATCCAATTACCGTAAACATCACAGTTTACAAAGCAGAAATTACTGTTGCAAAAGACGGGGTATACAACGATACCAATGCCGACGGCAAGGTAAATGTAGGCGACCGCATCAACTATACCTTCGTGGTAACCAATACGGGTACTGTTCCGGTAACCAATATTACACTAACCGATGTAAATGCCACGATAACTGGCGGGCCAATTGCCACTTTGGCTGCTGGTGCGAGCAATAATAGTACTTTTACCGGATATCATGTGCTTACCCAAGCAGACTTGGATAATAGCGGTGTTTACAACTCAGCTACGGCTGCAGGTAAAGACCCTAAAAACAACAACGTAAGTGCTACTTCAACAGATCCAACGCCGTTGGCGCCAGGCGATCCTAACTATCCGGTAACGCCTCCAACGCCTGCCTGTCCAACCTGTACCATTACGCCAATCGTACAGACAGGCAGCATGACCCTGGCCAAAGAGGGTACCTACAGCGATACCAATGCCGACGGCAAGGTGAATGTGGGCGACCGCATCAACTATACTTTTGTAGTAACCAACACGGGCAACGTAACGCTGACGAACGTAACCGTAACCGACAACAACGCAACCGTAGCGGGCGGTCCGATTGCCTCTTTGGCACCGGGCGCAAGCAACAACAGCACCTTCACCGCTTACCACGTATTGACCCAGGCCGATATCGACAATGGCGGGGTGTTCAACCTGGCAACGGCCAAAGGCAAGGATCCGCGCAACAACGATGTAACCACGACTTCAAACGACCCTACGCCGTTGGCGCCAGGCGATCCTAACTATCCGGTAACGCCTCCAACGCCGGCCTGTCCAACCTGTACGGTAACTCCAATCGTACAGACAGGCAGCATGAGCCTGGCCAAAGAGGGTACCTACAACGATACCAACGCCGACGGCAAGGTTAATGTGGGCGACCGCATCAACTATACCTTCGTGGTAACCAACACCGGCAACGTAACGCTGACCAACGTAACCGTAACCGACAACAACGCAACCGTTGCTGGCGGTCCGATTGCCTCGTTGGCGCCGGGCGCAAGCAACAACAGCACCTTTACGGCTTACCATGTATTGACGCAAGCTGATTTAGACAATGGCGGGGTGTTCAACCTGGCAACGGCCAAAGGCAAGGATCCGCGCAACAACGATGTAACAACAACATCCAATGATCCAACACCGTTGGCGCCAGGCGATCCTAACTATCCGGTAACGCCTCCAGTTCCTGCCTGTCCAACCTGTACCGTTACGCCAATCGTACAGACAGGCAGCATGAGCCTGGCCAAAGACGGGGTATACAACGATTTCAATGCTGATGGTAAAATAAATGTGGGCGACCGGATCAACTATACCTTCGTGGTAACCAACACGGGCAACGTAACGCTGACCAACGTAACCGTAACCGACAACAACGCAACCGTTGCTGGCGGTCCGATTGCCTCGTTGGCACCGGGCGCAAGCAACAACAGCACCTTTACCGCTTACCACGTGTTGACCCAGGCCGATATCGACAACGGCGGGGTGTTCAACCTGGCAACGGCCAAAGGCAAGGATCCGCGCAACAACGATGTAACAACTACCTCGAACGACCCTACGCCTTTAAATCCTGGCGATCCTAACTATCCGGTAACGCCTCCAACGCCGGCCTGTCCAACCTGTACCGTTACGCCAATCGTACAGACAGGCAGCATGACCCTGGCCAAAGAGGGTACCTACAGCGATACCAACGCCGACGGCAAGGTTAATGTAGGCGACCGCATCAACTATACCTTCGTGGTAACCAATACGGGCAACGTAACGCTGACCAACGTAACCTTAACCGACAACAACGCAACCGTTGCTGGCGGTCCGATTGCCTCTTTGGCGCCGGGCGCAAGCAACAACAGCACCTTCACCGCTTACCATGTATTGACGCAAGCTGATTTAGACAATGGCGGCGTATTCAACCTGGCAAGCGCAACAGGTAAAGACCCACGCAACAACGATGTAACCACGACTTCAAACGACCCTACGCCGTTGGCGC
>NZ_JAELUC010000128.1 GCF_016429155.1 Pedobacter sp. ASV12
CCCCCCCCCCCCCCCCCCCCCCCCCCCCCCCCCCCCCCCCCCCCCCCCCCCCTTTTTAGATGTGTATAAGAGACAGATGATAAGGAGATCACCAAACCTGGTAACTCGCCTGCTGTGGTAGAGTTTAAGAACCCATCGGCTATTAAATCGCCATCAGGTGCTGTTTACGCGTCGTTCAATCACTCTTATCCATTAGAGTCTACAAGTGCTACATTTACTGTACAAGTAGATTACACCGGATCAGATGTTGCACCGCAAGATATCCCTATAACTATCGATATCAACCCAACAGCTGTTGATGATTACAACACGCAACAACATACTTCGTTGTTACGTATGCATGAGGCACCGTATAATTCACTTTATACGTTGAATACTACCTCTGCAGTTATTCCTAAAGGTGGCCGTTATGCAAATGTTACCGTTTCTTTAAAACCTAGCTTGTTTAATCCGGCAGTTAGCTACGGTTTGGCTTTGAGGATTAAAAGCGCAACAGGAGCAAACATTAGCGCTAATTTCGGAACTATTATTGTTATTTTCGGAGCTAAGAACAAGTATGATGGAATTTACCAGGTTGTGAATGGTAACGTACAACGTTACAGCGCTCCAGGTTCTCCAACTATCGGAGATGCACTGAACGGAAGTCTTAAAGGTAACTCTAACGTAACTTTGACTACTATTGATGCCAATACGGTTGAGATTACCGGTATGAAATGGTCAGGTAATGCCTCAGGTATTGCTGGTATAGATAACCTACGTGCTACTGTTGATCCTGTAACTAATTTAGTAACCATGAAAGCCTTGGGTAATACAACGCTTGCTAACATGGCAGGAAAAGACAACAAGTATGATCCAGCGACCAAAACTTTCACTTTGAACTTCAACTGGAACCCGACTGGTGCTGTCAGAGAGATCACAGGTTTAGTTTTGACCTACAGTGGTGTAAGATAATTCTTATTTCATAAAATCTATAAAAAGGCGCTTCATAACGAAGCGCCTTTTTATTGCCTATTTGTAGGCAAATAAAAAAGAAAAGCCACAAGATAGATCTTGTGGCTTTTTAGGTTGTAAGTATTGTGCGCTTATTGCTCAGCGTGCAACCTGACCTTTAAGCCGTCCATAGCCGGACTTAGCTGTAATTGGCAAGCTAGCCTAGAGTTGGGTAGCAAGTCAGGCAAGGTGTCTAACATGGCATACTCATCGTCTGTCATTTCGTTTAGCTTTTCTTCGCCTTCCAGTACATCTACGCAGCAGGTGGCACAAAGCGCCATGCCGCCACAAGTAGCCAGAATGTCGTATTCGCTGGCCTTTAAAAATTCCATCAGGCTTAAGCCCATGTCGGTAGGAGCTGTTAAAGTGGCAATGTTGCCTTGACGGTCCTCAACTTGTATAGAGATATCGTTTGTTTCCATGCTTAAAATTCGCTAACTCCGTTTACGGTCGTATATTTCATGGTGTATTTAACTCCAGGATTGATGTATTGATAGGCGCTGTGGCTCATCAAGGCTGCCTCATGGAATCCGCACAAAATTAACTTTAATTTGTTAGTATATGTATTAATATCACCAATGGCGTAAATACCTGGGATATTTGTGCTGTAGTCGTCTGTATTTACTTCAATGGCGCTTTTGCTGATGTTGAGGTTCCATTGCTCTATAGGGCCTAATTTAGGGCTTAATCCGAATAGCGGAATCAGGTGGTCGGCTTCGTAAGTGGTAGTTTCCATGGTTCGATTATGGATCACCTCTACACTTTCGAGCTTGCCGTTTCCGTTAACTGCATTTAAATTGCTATTGAGTACGAGGTTGATTTTGCCACTTTCAGCTAATTCCATCACCTTGTTTACCGAATCAGGTGCACCGCGGAAGCTTTCGCTACGGTGTACCAAAGTAAGTTCCGATACCACATCGGCCAAGAAAATGGTCCAATCCAAGGCAGAATCTCCGCCACCGGCAATCACCATTTTTTGCCCACGGTATTTTTCAGGATCCAGGATCATGTAATTTACGCCTCTTCCATTTTCAAATTGCTCTAAACCGGCAACTGCAGGCTTGCGGGGCTCAAAGCAACCTAGGCCACCGGCAATAACTACTACTTTGGCCTCAATAATGGTTCCCATATTGGTGGTGAGCACGAAATCGGCTTCGCCACGTTTTTCAAGGCCTTCGATACGCTCGCCTAAAGTAAAGCCAGGATGAAAGGGTTTGGCTTGTTCTACCAAATTATCGATCAGTTCTTGGGCTAATACGCTTGGATAACCAGGAATATCGTAAATAGGCTTCTTAGGGTAGATTTCAGACAACTGGCCGCCCACTTGGGGTAAATAATCGATTAAATGACAGCGCATCTTTAATAATCCTGCTTCAAAAATCGCGAATAAACCTACGGGGCCGGCGCCAATAATGGCTATGTCAGTTGAAATCATATTTTAAATTTTTGCAAATTTAGCAATTAAACTTTAAATATAGACCTTATTTAGACGCGTTCTACATAAAAACTTAAAAAAGTCTATGATTTTGATAGACTAAGCGGTTTTAAGGGCTTAATGGCTAGCTCACAGGACCATGAAAATTTGCTATCTTTGCAATAACTATGGATAAATGCATCTATTTTGCTTCTGATTTTCATTTAGGTGCGCCGAACTATACCGAGAGCCGCAAAAGGGAAGCCCATATAGTAGACTGGCTAAATTTTATCGAGCCCACTTGCAGCGAATTGTTCCTGATGGGCGATGTGTTTGATTTTTGGTTCGAATACGGTAAGGTCATACCCAAAGGATTTATCCGCTTGCAAGGTAAGCTCGCCGAAATGGCTGATAGGGGCATTAAGATTTATTTTTTTAAGGGTAACCACGACATGTGGGTAGACGATTACTTTACCAGGGAAATTGGCCTGCAAATTATCAGCGATGAGCTGATCATAGAACGTGCCGACAAAAAATTCTTTTTGCACCATGGTGATGGTTTAGGCCCGGGAGATAGGAAGTACAAATTTTTGCGCAAGGTATTCAGGAATCCGTTTTGCCAATGGTTGTTTTCGGTTTTGCCACCACGTATAGGTATGTTTATTGCCAATGGCTGGTCGAGTAGCAGCAGGGTGGCCAGCAACAAAAAGGAGGTTTTTTTAGGTAATGAAGGCGAGTGGCTGGCCATCTTTGCCAAAGAAAAGCTGCAGGAAGAACATTTTGACTATTTTGTGTTTGGGCATAGACACTTGCCTTTAGATATAGATCTGGGCAACAACAGCCGTTATGTAAATATTGGCGAATGGATTAATTATTCTTCGTATGGCGTTTTTGATGGCCAAAACCTGAAGCTCGAATATTATAAGCCCATTTAAGCGAGTTAATATGCTCGGTCAAGAGGTCTTTGCTTTGGTCATTAAACTTTCACGTTTGGTCTTAAAATCGTATTTTTGCATCCTTTACGGCACAGGTGGCCGTTAAATAAACCCGATAGCAGCGGAAACTTATTTGAAGTTGAAGCGGATAGCGGGACGGGCGCTGTTGCCTGCAGTAGCGCATATTTTCAAAAAAACAAAATTATGTTAGAGAAATTAGAAGCAATTAAGCTACGCTGGGAAGATGTTGAAGAACAACTGAGCAATCCTGATACGATACAGGACATGAAGCGTTTTGCGGCTTTAAATAAAGAATACAAAGACTTGGGCAAGATTGTAGACGAATACAAAATCTACAAGAATGTGATGAGCAATATCGAGGCGAATAAGGAAATCTTAAGCAACGAAAAGGACCAAGAGTTGCGCGAGATGGCCAAGGAAGAATTGGATATTCTTTTGGTGCAACAGGAGAAAATGGAGGAAGATATCCGTTTGATGCTGATTCCGAAAGATCCTGAAGATGCCAAAAATGCAGTTTTCGAAATCAGGGGCGGTACCGGCGGAGACGAAGCGGCCTTGTTTGCGGGCGATTTATACCGCATGTATACCCGTTTCTTCGAAACCAAAGGTTGGCGCGTAGAAACCATGGACGTTACCGAGGGTACGGCTGGCGGCTACAAGGAGGTGATTTTGAAGGTGAGCGGCGACGATGTGTATGGCCAGCTGAAATACGAATCGGGTGTGCACCGCGTACAACGTGTGCCTGATACCGAAACCCAGGGCCGTGTACATACTTCGGCCGCATCGGTAGCGGTATTGCCAGAAGCCGAAGAAATCGATCTATACATTAATCCAGCCGATATTGACTTGCAAACTTCAAGGTCGGGTGGTGCCGGTGGACAGAACGTAAACAAGGTAGAAACCAAAGTGCAGCTAACGCACCGTCCGTCGGGTATTGTGGTGGTTTGCCAGGTAGAACGTTCGCAGCTAGCCAACCGCGAATTGGCAATGGAAATGCTGAGAAGCAAACTTTATGACTTGGAAGTACAGAAAAAGAACGGAGATATTGCTGCCAAACGCAAAACAATGGTATCAACCGGCGACCGTTCGGCCAAGATCCGTACCTATAACTATCCGCAGGGAAGGGTAACCGACCACCGCATTGGTTTAACACTTTACAACCTGAGTGGCATTATGGATGGAGGCGTGCAAGAACTGATTGATGCCTTACAGTTTGCAGAGAACGCAGAGAAGATGAAAGAAGGTGCTGTAAATTAAGGAGTTATAATTATTTTAAAATTTTTATTGCAAAGTAATATAAAGGAGCTATATTTGCAATCCCAAACCGAAAGAGATTTTGGTTGAGAGGTCTGGTAGTTCAGCTGGTTAGAATGCCGCCCTGTCACGGCGGAGGTCGCGGGTTCGAGTCCCGTCCAGACCGCAAAAAGCATCACTTTAACAGTGGTGCTTTTTTGGTTATTGTGGTTCCCTAACTATACTGTCAAAAGTTGCTTGGGTCGTTACAATAGCCATTGTTTATGTGTTTGCGCCGCTAA
Source organism: Pedobacter sp. ASV12 (assembly GCF_016429155.1). Lineage (GTDB taxonomy): Bacteria > Bacteroidota > Bacteroidia > Sphingobacteriales > Sphingobacteriaceae > Pedobacter. The sequence goes on from NZ_JAELUC010000128.1 coordinate 4,896, forward strand.
TTTGGCGAAGGAGATCTAAAACTCTATTTTAGGACAGAATTAACTTGATTTATTCATGATGAAAAAGCCCCTGCTACTTATTCTTTTCCTGAATATATTGGCATTTTCGAGCAGCGCACAGGTATATAAGGTCAACATAGAAAAGAACTTTGATACATATTATTCGTTAATTGCCAAGGGTGAATTTGAGCAATCTACAGAATATGTTCCGGACGATTTTTTTAAAATCATTCCTAAACAGCAAATGGTAGCACTGATGAAGCAACTGTTGAGCTCAAAAGAGTTTGAGTTTAAGGTCATGACTGGGAAGATCAAAAGTATAAAAGCCCCCAAACTCATAAATGGCAAACACTATGCATTGTTTAACTATGAAAGTGGGATGAGTATGAAATTTAATGGGATGGACACGTTAGGCATTAAAGAGAAGAGCGAAAAATTAAATTTGCTTAGCCAATCACTGAAAATTAAATTTGGAGAAGACCATGTAAAGCTGGATGACCAAACCAATACATTCCTGATTTATACAGTTAAAAAGTCGTGCGCGATTTCTTTAGATGGTTTGACAAATTGGAAGTTTGTCAATATCGAAAATGGACAAAAAGGTATTTTGCTGAAAATATTACCTGCCGAGATTATTGATGAGATTTAGCTTCTTTTGTCGAATTCGGCAAAAACCCCAAGATCAAGCCCTTAAAATTCGAAAGCAAGTCCCAAAATAAACGGTTGCTATCAATTGTCCTTTCGCCACAATCAATTGTATCTGCGCGGTTGATCACAAAATCGGCCATATTTTCAATAAGCTGCAGTTGAACGAGGTTTTTTAAGGCTTCGGCAAAATGACTGGCATAAACGTGTCCCCAGATTTCCACGATCATCGAATCATCCTCAATAGCCAAAGCCTGGTTTGTGCACAACAGGTAGTCTGATTTGATGAGCGTCACCAAAACTAAGGTTCTATTGTCAATGTCTTCTGATAAGAAGCGTTGCAGTTCTGCTGAGCCGTCAATCTGAATTAGCCCATCTTTAAAGATCACCGGCAGGCTAAATCCGTTGAGCTCATACGTTTTTTCCGTTGGCATAGGCTTTTTGTAGATATCCCAATACTTCTTCGTTAAGATCCTCGGCAAACATGAGCCTCAGGTGATGGTTGTATTGATTGCTTCCGGGTACTTGTCCGATCTTGCGGAAACACAGGTTGTCGTAATAAGGTTCGCTAAAAGGCAATACAATATCGACAAAGTTTCTGCCCAGGTTGATCACAAAGGCAAAGCGGGTAACAGCCGATAGCACGATCATCGATTTGGTTGCATGTAGCTGAATGGGACCTGTCTCTTATACACATCTCCGAGCCCACGAGACAGTACTCATGATCGCGTATGCCGTCTTCTGCTTGAAAAGGGGGGGGGGGGGGGGGGGGGGGGGGGGGGGGGGGGGGGGGGGGGGGGGGGGGGGGGGGGGGGGGGGGGGGGGGGGGGGGGGGGGGGGGGGGGGGGGGGGGG
>NZ_JAELUC010000129.1 GCF_016429155.1 Pedobacter sp. ASV12
CCCCCCCCCCCCCCCCCCCCCCCCCCCCCCCCCCCCCCCCCCCCCCCCCCCCCCCCACTTTTTAGATGTGTATAAGAGACAGGTTAGAGGGTTTGCCTTGCCCAAATCGAAAATCGTAGTGGCTTATTCTACCAGGTACTGGGAAAGATGGAAAGGCAAAAAGGGACCTTTAAAACCAGATGTGGTCGTAGATTATTCGATTAAAAACTATATAGCTGGCCAAGACGAGGCTTTGATGCAGGTGGAGAAGAGGTAGAAGGTGGGAAGGCTGAAGGCAGGAAGGTTGAAGGTTAAAGACGAAATGCTAGTCGGGAAATGCTTTCCCGACTAAAGCAACTTCGGATTTCAAATCCGCCTTTATCTTTCTTTATACTTTCAGTTTTAGGCTTCGGTTTCCTGATTATTCTTCTTTCTTCTGGAATTTATAAAACAAATAGCCTAGAAACGGCAGAATGAGCAAACTGCCCAAGAGCAAGGCCCAACCCAGGGTACTAACTGTTTTTTCCGGCCCAATGGCTTCGTAGAGCGAAATGGCATCGCCATTTCTGAGCCTGATGAAATTAGGGAAGTGCGCATAGCTGATGGCCAATAAAATCATGGTCACCTGAAAACCTGCTAAAATGCGCAATACCTTTGTTTTGCCTTTCAGCAACAAATACCACAACAAAATTAACGAGAGACTGGCCAAGCTTACAGCGGTTAATCCAACGGGGTTTTCAAATACCCAATTAACCAAAGGTACTCCTTCCGAGTAGGCTGCCCAAAAAACAACGATACCCAAAAGCACAGCCGCTACGTTCATGAATTTCGCCTTTTTAATAAAGCGTTTTTTATCTTCCTCTTCTTTGCACTCGCCAATGAGGTAAATGGCGGCCAAAAACCCACATAAAGCCACGGTAAACAAGCCAACAGCTACCGAAAAAAAGTTGAGCCAACCCCAAATATAGGCCTGTACAAAATTATGAGGATCAGTGTCTATTTGTCCGCAAAGCATGCTACCTGCAATAATGCCTAAAAACAAAGGCGTAATAAAGCTCGAATACACAAAAATCTTGTTGTATACTTCCTGCATCTGGTCTTTTACCGCATCATAATGCCTGAACACAAAAGCTGTTCCGCGGGCAATGATGCCGATAAGCATGACGGCCAACGGAATGTGCAGATAGATAGACATCGTGCTGTAAATGAGCGGAAAGGCCACAAACAAAATCACAATGGCAATAATAAGCCACATGTGGTTGGCCTCCCAAACCGGACCTATGGCATGGTACATTGTTTTACGGGTTTTGCTCCGGTTTTTAGGAGAGGTAAAAAGTTCGATGATGCCTGCCCCAAAATCGGCGCCACCTAACAAAAAGTAAAGCAAAATAGCGAGGCACAAGAAAGAAATGACTACATACTGCATGGCTATTGTTTTTGAGGTTGCTGACTATACAAGGTTGGTACCATTTTGATCTGTCGGTAAAGCAGAAAGATCACGATCAGGCTTAGCGAAGCATAAATGGCCGTAAACAAGTAAAAAGACCAGGCAATGCCTGGCATTGGCGTTACCGCGTCCTTGGTCTTCATCACACCATAAATAATCCACGGCTGCCGGCCTACCTCTGTAACTACCCACCCAGCTTCCAGGGCAATGTAGCCTAACGGAATAGCAGCCACAAAGAGCTTTAACAGCCATCGGCGATCGACAATTGCCTTTTTGCGCCATAAGTTTACATAATAGGTAAGCGATAGCAACACCAATAAGCTTCCTATACCCACCATCAATTGAAAGGCATAATGCGTTACGGCTACCGGTGGATGCTCGCTTTCGGGAATTTGGTCGAGGCCTTTTACCTCGGCCTTAAAATCGCCATGCGCCAAGAAACTTAAAGCAGCTGGCACTTCAAAAGCCATTTTTACTTCTTTCTTTTTTTCATCAACAATACCGCCAATTAACAAGGGAGCAGGTTTTCGCGTGTGGTAGAGCGCCTCCATGGCTGCCAGTTTGGCCGGTTGCCTTTTGGCCACGTCTTTGGCCGAAATATCGCCACTGATCGGTTGCAACAAAGCCCCGATGGTGGCAAAAACCGCCGCAATCTTGAAGGCTTTGTAATGAAATTCCTGGTTTTGCTTTCGCAGGATCATGAGCGCATGCACACCGGCTACCGCAAAGCCCGTAGCCGTAAACGCGGCCAGGCACATGTGCAATGCCTGTGTAAACCAGGCCTTGTTAAACATGGCCTGAATGGGATCGATATGGAGATACTGACCGTTTACATAATCGAAACCTGCCGGACTGTTCATCCAGGCATTGGCCGCTACCACCAAAATACCCGAAGCCAGGCCGCTTACGCCAACCACAACTCCGGTAAACCAATGAAACCATTTGTTCAGTTTGTTCCATCCGTACAGAAAAAAGCCCAAAGCAATGGCTTCAATAAAAAAGGCAGTACCTTCTAAAGAAAAGGGCATGCCGAAAATAGGCCCTGCATGCTCCATAAACTTGGGCCAGAGCAGTCCCAGCTCAAAAGACAGCATGGTACCCGAAACAGCTCCGGTTGCAAAAAAAATGGCTACGCCTTTGCTCCAGGCCTTGGTCAGGTTTCTATAAACTTCATGGTTGGTTTTAAGCCATTTGTAATGTGAAACCGCCATAAAAAACGGCATCACCATACCTATACATGCATAAATGATGTGGAAGCCCAGCGAAAGGGCCATCTGTGAACGGGCAGCGAGGAAATCGTCCATAATAAAGTAAATTATAGGTTACAAATATACTTGCCCAATGCATTGATTTCCCTTAAAATCAATAAAATAGCTTATCCATTTTCAATATAGAACGTTTATAAATTGCAACTAAATTTGGCATTGTTAGGCCAATTGTTTGATTGAAAAATATCGGAACGTCTGGGAGTTGAGATGTACCAAGGCTCCTGTCTAACTCAAAACCGAAAACTTTAAACTTTCAACTTTCAACCCACAACTTTCATCTAGCCCGTGGTCAACTCCTTGTAGGCTGCTGTTAAACTGCGTGCAATGCCATCGCCTTTCCATTCGGGTGCACCGGGTATACTGGTTGCTTTCAGGATGTCTTCCCTACTTTTTCCGGCCTTGATTTCGCCACTTACAAAAGTCAACAGCGACTGCAGATAATTTTGAAAAGCCTTGATGTCGGCCTTGTTACCGGTTACTTTTTCAGGATCGAGGCTATGGCCCCAAATAAACAGCGTATCGTTGTCGAATTGGTTGGTAATTTGGTCCAGGGCTTTGATCCAATTGCCGATATGCGCCCCGTTGTCTTGATCGATATAAGGATAACGTCTGTTGAACACCAAATCGCCAACATGGGCAATATTGGCATTTTCGAAGTGGTAAACCACGTCGCCATTGGTATGACCAGAGCCATAATAATAGGCGCTGATTTTTTCCTTGCCTACCGGAGCTTTCCAGCCTTTGCCAAAAGTGGTATCAGGTAACAGCTGTTTATCCAGGCTATTGGCTTTTTCGGCGGCTAGTTTTTGGTTGACCGCCGAATTTTGATGGGCTACCACATGTTCGGCCAGGCCTTTAAACGAAATATTGCCAGCTGTATGGTCGCCATGGTGATGGGTATTTAAAAGGTATTTGAAAGGCTTATCACCCAGTTTTTTAAGTTCTTCTATGACATGGGGTGCTGTAGTCGGAAACTGCGCATCGACCACTACAAAGCCACTGGTGCCATTTAACCAGGCAATGGTGCCTCCTTGTTCGGTAAAAATGCCAATATCGTTGCGCAAAGCCTTAAACTCATAGGCCCGGGTCCAGCTAGGGCTGGCAAAAAGATCTGCCCTGTAAAAGGCAAGCATGGCTAAAGCCAATGCCGAGTTTTGGATAAATTGTCTTCTGTGCATGAGAATGAAAATTAAAAAACCACGAAAGTAAATCCCGTGGTTTAAAATTAGTTAAATATTCTGATTAAACGCCACTGCCTGGAATAGTACCAGGTTCGTGTCCATCGCCAAAGGCTTGGTTGGTACGCCCGTGTTTTTTCTCAAATTTGCTGGTGATGTTCGAAGAACTGTTTTTTTCGATGTTTTCTTCGTTTCTCGGCGTATCTTTTTCAGCATCAACAGCTATCAGATCGTTTTTAACCGTTCTCTTTTTTTCATTGTAATTTTCCATAACAACTGTGTTTTGATGTAAGGTTATAACAACTTAAGAACGAGCATTGTTTGAGGTCGCAGACATCGATTATTGAAAAAGCAAATAAATCTTTATGTTTGACTCAACCAAACAGATGAGAACCAGAATTACCTTATTATGCCTTGCTACAGCGATCATGGGCATTCTTGCCGACATAGGCATACATTTGCCAAATTTTCCCTTGAGCTGGATCATCGAAAACCTGTTGGTGGCTTTCGATTTCTACAGCACGGTTAGAGCCATCAAAGACATCCCTATTACGTCGCTTATCAATTTAATGCTCTTGATTGGCGCCTTGATTTACCAGGCCTATAAAGGCAGAGAAACCCGGTTGCTCGGATTTTCGTTTGCGGTTATCCTAGGCTACAGACTTTCGCTTTTTTTAGGCAATTTGCCAAAACTATTTCATCAATTTAACTTGTCTACAAGTATTTTTATGCTTGGCAATGTGCTGTGGGTTTGGATTGCCATACGCATGCTTAACTATTTTAACCAACAAAAGACCTTAAAAACCGAGCAAAGCGAAAAATACGAGGAGAACTATTATGTGGCGGCCTCGGCTGGGCAGCGACTATTTAATTTTCTGATCGATACCCTTGTAGCCCTGCTCCTGCTCTTTGCACTTTTCAGTTACCTTCTCAAAATAGAATGGGTAAGGCAAGCCGCCCTATCGCTATCCGACCTGCTTGGCGAAAGAATGGGTTTCCTTTTTATAGTGGCACTTTTCAGGTTTGTTTATTACCTCGGTTTTGAACTGGCTTTTCAAACTTCGGCGGGCAAACTGCTTACAGGTACGAGCGTTATTAAAAACGATAGCACCAAATTGGATTTTAAGACTACATTTTTGCGAACTCTTTGCAGGTATATCCCTTTCGAGCCCTTTTCTTTTGTTTTTTCGAGAACAGGCTGGCACGACAGGTGGTCGGATACTTCGGTGGTGAAAGAAGAAAAGGCCGTGGGCAAACCCGCGCTTTATTTCCTGCTTATTCCCTTGCTGCTAATTTTAATGGCTGTATTTCAGTTTTTTACCTACCAAATAAGCTCATATCGAACGGCCAAAGCCTATACCGAGCGCATAGAAAAGGAGCAAAACGACTTGATTGAAGAGCTCAACAACCTGGAAACCAACGATTTTATCAAAACAACCAGCAACAGCGACTTTTACAGCACAGTTTACCTGAAGCCGGAAAAAATAGAAGCTACCCAAATCACTTTTACGGCAATCAAGGTCAGTCCGGAGGGTGCCGAGCAGAAAGAAAAAATAGAAGCATTTTATTTGAAGAACAAAGATACGCTGCCCCGTATCACACTGAGCAGGAAAGAACTGATTGAAGCTGTTAAAGGCGACAAAGACCAGCTCAAAGGCATCCGTTTACCCGAGATGGGCTTTTATAAAATCAATGGGGTAAGCTATCATTTCCAGCCCGATTTAAACCCAATCATACAACATCCTTACAAAAGCAAGTTTGTTGTTGTAAACATCAGGAACTTCGGCATTCCGGCAACCATCCTCAAAATTGAAAATGACGGAGGCGACAGCAACATCAAATGGGAAATTGACAGGCCACAACTAGACAATTATTTAAGCGGCACCCTGGGTTCCATACTTGGAAAAAGCGAAGAGCCAATCAGTGATTTTAAAATCAGGATTTATGTAACCGACAGCCTCCATGTGGCCCGCGTTTATAGGCTATCATCGGCCGACGAAGGCCATAGGCTTAAAAGGCTAAAACCCTAACAACAAAAGTCCAGCAACTGCTACTTGAAAGGCTTTTGCTGAGTTAATCGTTGGGCAAACAGCGAAGCCTTGCTCCATCATCTAAATCATTCATGAATTTACTGAACAAAAAAATGAACAGCTGCAGTAGCTATCTTGTTCATTATCAAATCAAATACCTGCTTTCGAAAATTAAACATTAACTTGTATTACAGTTGTTTAATGAGTTAACCTAAAACTAAAACGATGAGAAAGTTAATTTTATTGGGGGCATTGTGCTTTGTGCTTTCCAGCATGTTGATGCCTAATTACGCAGCCTCGGCCAAAACCAGCCTGATTACCAAGAAGAAAATAATTCTTCAGGGGTCAAGAACACATCCCTGTCTCTTATACACATCT
>NZ_JAELUC010000012.1 GCF_016429155.1 Pedobacter sp. ASV12
TACTGTCTCGTGGGCTCGGAGATGTGTATAAGAGACAGGGCCGATCCAGAACATGTTAATGCCAGGAGAAAATCCGTTGGCCTCGAACCCATAGAGGAATACTATGAAAAAACAGCGGCGTTTTTAGGCTGGAAAAGACCCCAATCGAAGAACTAGCCTCAAAAAACAAACTTTTGCAGGTTGCTTTTGTTTTTCTGATAAAGATAATCATGTCTAAAAAGAAAGAAATATCACCAGCAACAGTTGCACCTAGGGATGGTTTAGACAACACAGGTACCCAAGGCTATGATTCGTTGAGCAACGACGCATTTACCGGTAGTTCTAAAAAGTCTGCCAAACATCCAAACGATAGCGATAGTGGAACGGGCAGTTCTTCAAAAGATTTTCATGAAAACGAAGAACAATAAATTTTGCTTTATATTTAAAGCTAAAATGCAATACTTATGAAAATCGACATCAAAAAATACCAGGCCTCTACCCAAAAGAAATTCAAGCTTAAGGATTTTGGTACCAGTTACCACGGCGATCTGGATAAGGAAAAAGGGAAACTAGAGCTGGAAAAAGCCAAGTTGCAATTGAGCAACTACCAAGAAAAACTGTATGCCTCGGGCCAACAATCGGTTTTGATTATTTTTCAGGCCATGGATGCCGCGGGTAAGGATAGCGCCATTGAACATGTGATGTCTGGTCTCAATCCCCAAGGCTGCCAGGTATACAGTTTTAAAACGCCGAGCAGCGAAGAATACCGTCACGATTTTTTATGGCGACATTATAAGGCATTGCCAGAAAAAGGAAAAATAGGCATACACAACCGTTCGCACTACGAAAACGTGTTGGTATGCAAGGTGCATCCCGAATATGTGTTGAGCGAAAACATCCCAGGTTATACCAACATAAAGCAAATGGATGCCAAGTTTTGGAAAAGCAGGTACGAAAACATCCGCAATTTTGAAAAACAGCTGACCGATAATGGAACTGTCATTTTGAAGTTTTTTTTGAACGTATCAAAGGAAGAACAAAAACAGCGTTTTCTGGATCGCATTGAAGATCCAACCAAAAACTGGAAGTTTGCCGCAGGCGATTTAAAAGAAAGGGCGCTGTGGAAGCAATACATGGAGGCTTACGAAGAAGCTATCCAGGAAACCTCTACGGCCAATGCGCCCTGGTTTGTGGTGCCTGCCGACAAAAAATGGTATACCCGATTGGTCATTAGTCAGGTAATTGCCGAAACACTGGAGAAATTGAATCTCAAATATCCTGTATTGCCCAAAGAAGAAGCCGATCAGTTGCAAGTGTTAAAGCAGCAACTGTTAGACGAAGAATAAGAACCTGAAACGCTTCTCGGGTAAATCAATAGGTGAGCATTCTTCGCGTAACCTGAATTTTAATGAGCAGCCCTATTCAAAATAAACTGCCGTCTTTTTTTAATCAATCAGAAATAACTTACCTTTGCATCGCTTTTAGGTTCCTGGTCTTCGGATTGGGATTAAAAGGGAATACGGTGTAAATCCGTAACTGTCCCGCAGCTGTAAGCTCCATAATGGTTTTCAAATCTTGGCCACTTTTTCAATTGGAAATGGGAAGGCCGAAAACCGGGAGCAAGTCAGAAGACCTGCCTACGAGTAAATAATTCATAGCTTTCGGGGATTGGAGCTAGGAATGGGACTAATTTATTTTATACCTCATTTCTTTCGTTGATTCTGTAGCTGTGTGTACAAAAAACTCACTACATTGAACAAAACAATCAAATGCATTGCAGCAGGTCTGGGACTTGCGCAATTGGTGCTAATGGGCGGCCAAACAAAAGCCCAAGAGGTACAGTCGTTAAACGAAGTAGTTATAGCTGCTACCAAAAACAATCAAAAACAGGCACAAACGGGTAAGGTGGTTAGCGTTATTACCAGAGAAGAACTGGAGCGAAGCGCGGGCAGAAACCTGGCCGAATTATTGAACCAGCAGGCGGGAATTAACGTGGTTGGTGCCGGCAGCAACTATGGTAAGGACAAAAGCGTATTTTTTAGGGGTGCCGGAAGTGCTTATGCCGTAATTTTGGTAGATGGTATTCCGGTAACCGATCCGTCGGGTACCGGTGGCGCCTTTGACCTGCGCATGTTTGCTATTGATCAGATAGACCATATCGAAATTTTAAGAGGTGGACAGTCTACTTTGTATGGTTCTGATGCCGTGGCAGGGGTAATCAACATCATTACCAAAAAAACAGGTACCAAAGGCAATAATGTCTATGGCGTTGCCAGCGCCGGAAGCTACAACTCTTATAAGGGAACGATTGGCTTGAGCAGCAAGGTAGATGCTTTTACCTATAATGTAAGCTATAGCCACTTCAAAACCGATGGTATTTCTGAAGCTGCCAATCCGGAAGGCAATACGCAGGTGTTTGACAAAGATGGCGTGAAGCAAGATGCCTTGAACGCCAACTTCTCTTTACAGTTAGACAAGCGTTTGAGCATTAATCCATTCCTGCGTTATTTTTACGGCAAATTTAATTACGATGCCGGACCTTTTGCCGATGCCAACAACACTTCAACAGTTAAGCACTTTAATGGTGGCTTAAATGCACAATATCAGTTGGATAAAGGCAAAATTACCTTGAACTACAGCTACGAGAATACAGGTCGTGTTTATAAAAGCAGCTTTCCTGGCCAATATCAAGGCCGTATGAACTTGGTGGATTTGTTCTATAACCAAAATTTAGGCGAAAAGGTAAACCTATTGGTGGGTTTAGATAACAGATCAACCGATGTTACTTATTATGGTAATGTATTGAAAAGACCCAACACCAATCTGTTCAGCACTTATGGCTCTTTGTTTTTGCATGATTTGAGCATTTTTAACCTAGAAGTAGGCGGCCGTTACAACAAACACAACAAATACGGCGAAAACTATACCTATGCGGTTACGCCTAGCTTGAACATCATAAAGGAAGTAAAATTATTCGGAACGGTTTCGTCGGCCTTCAGGGCGCCAACCTTGGATATGCTTTTTGGCCAATATGGTGCCAACCTGAACCTCAAGCCCGAAAAAGCAACAAACTATGAAGCGGGTGCCAGCTTTAATTTCTTAAAGGAAAAAATAAGCCTGCGTGCAGTGGCCTTTAAGCGCGATATGACTGATGCCATTAATTATGGTGCTACTGGCTATATTAATCAAGACAAGCAAAAGGATAGGGGTTTTGAAATTGAGCCTGGCGTTACCTTTAGCAAGTTTACCGTAAAAGGTTATTATGCCTATGTGGAAGGCAAACAGACTTCGGGCAATACGGTAACCGATTTCTTGTTGCGCAGACCTAAAAATACTTATGGTGTCAACGCTGGCGTACAAGCTACCAAAGAGCTGTATTTGAGCGCCAATTATAAGTTTACCGGTCAGCGTGTAGACAGCGACTTTAGTTCTTATCCTTCGGTAAACAAGATGTTGGGTTCATACCGATTATTGGATTTCTATGCAGAATATGCCTTGGCCAAAAAACGCATCAAGATTTTTGCCGATCTGAAAAACCTAACCGACGAGAAATACGCCGAAATTATTGGCTATAGCACCATGGGCTTTAACATGAATGCCGGTGTAAGTTTTAATTTTAAATAAAATAGCAGTACCGTTAGGCTGGGCTCTGGCCAAAGCAGATCAATTAAAAACGCCATGTAAATTAATTACGTGGCGTTTTTTAGTTAAATTGATTACGAATGAAGAGCAGGGTTTAGGCCATCGGGCCTTATCCTGTTCAATCTTTAGCGTTAACTATGCTTCCCAATCGCATCGCGAATAATACCTGTATTCTTCATAATTAGGGCAGAACGGTTCCACAGAGGGGCATTCCTTCAAAATACAATTGCCTCCCGGAGGACAGCCTGCACCTGGTCCATAAGGGTCGTAAAGACAAGTGCTAAAACAAGCTTCGCATGAAAAAAGGCCACCCGTAACCTGTTTCATCTCATTTCTAGATAAAGTTTTTCCGATCATAACTTTTGCGATTTAAAATTTGGTTGATTAATTGGTTAGTTAACTCTAATATACTAAATCACAGGTTATTATACAAAATAAGATATCATAGTGTTATTTGTTGCCATAGTCCATTTTATAACGGCTGAGGTTGGGCAGGTGCTTTTTGCTACGGTTCAGTTCGTACTCATAAATGGTTCGGCCCAGGTTTTTCATAAAAGGGTAGCACACGGTTTCGTACTCGTATTTGCTGTCGTTGTAAATACCATCTTCGTTTGATTGGACAACTGCCGTCAAGAAAAACTCAATCTTGTTCTTGAAATCTACGAAGTACGAATTGTCGATAATGTAGCCGTAGCTATCGCCGTATTTATTGAAAATCCTGATGTTTGGATCAAGTTCGACGTTTTTCTCCCGTCCATAATATAGCATCTTGGCATAAGTAGGCCAAAATGAGTTCGGGTCGTATTTGGGGTAATCACTTTCTGTGGGCAGCTTGCTCATGTAGGTATAAATGAGCTGGTAGTCGGCCGGCGTGAGGTTAAACCTTTCTCTGGCCGGAAATGCTTCGGGCATCATCAGGCGTTTCAGCAACATTTGCTGGTCGCCAACTGTAAATACGTTTTTGTTGGCAAAACTATAGGGTTCATTGACCAGCTGTTCGTTGCTGTCGATATAACCTTTGCCCACCAGCAGGTTGGTTAAGGTGAGGGGATAATCTTTATCATCGTATTGGGCATCCTGATGGTAAACCAGTTTTCCATCCTTGTAAAAATCGATAGGGTTGGTATGTCTGGCCTGTTCGCCACCGTCGCCAATAGCCAGCCTGTTTAAGATCCGGCTGTGGTTCATGCCGTATTTGCTAAGTTTAGCATTGATTTCGGCCCTGCCAATAAATTCGAACAAACGATTAAAAGCGTCGTTGTCACTGGTGAGGAGAATTTTTTTGACGTAATGCGTTATAGAAGGCTTGCCGTTGGGGGCGCTTTCGTCTTTCAGTACTTTGGTTTGCCCTTTAAAGTTGCTGTCGGTTAACATGGTCAAATCGGCATTCATGCCTTTGCTTTTCAGGGTGTTTACCTTTTCGAGCGCAAAAACCACGGCTGCCAGCTTAACGGTACTGGCCGGATAAAAATATCGTTGCGGATTGTAGTTGTAACTGAAAGTCTTAAAACTTGGCTTGTTATGCTGATCGCGGTTAACCTGGGTATAGATTACCTGTACTTCGTTTTTGTTGGGATGGTTTAATACACCTGAAAAGAGTTCAGGCTTGCTTTGCATGAGCTTTGCCAAGAACAGGGTGTCGGTTTGTTGGGCCATGGCTTGGATGCTGATGATCAATAATAAAAAAAGGGATGATAGGCTACGCATTGGCTTATTTTTAAGTTTAAAGATAGGGTTTTAGAACCAATTGCAAAATTGACGAAGCTGTAAAGCGATAGTTGGCTACAGCTTATGATAAAAGAGGGGTATTTCTTCCTGGTCGAAGAAGAAGATCAACAAGGGCTTCGTAGCGCTTCTTTCTACATTTTTTTGCATTCCTGCCTGTTTTGGCTATATTTGCATCGCTTTTGGTTCCCGATTTTCGGATTGGGATTAAAAGGGAATACGGTGTAAATCCGTAACTGTCCCGCAGCTGTAAGCTCTGTAACGGTTTTCAAATCTTGGCCACTTTTTCAATCCAGAAAGGGGAAGGCCGAAAACCGGGAGCAAGTCAGAAGACCTGCCTTTAGCATTATGATTTCATAGCTTTCGGGGATTGAAGCTAGGAGTAAATGCTTGTTGATACATGCTCCTTCATTTCTGTTTGCTGTGGGTTTAACTCACAACAAAAATGACAAAAAAGAAATTGGCCTTTTTTGAAGGCTATGTTGCTTTTATTGGTGTCGCCGTAGTGGGAATGCTCTGCGCATTCGAAGGCGTTGCCTTTGCCCAAAACACTGATACCTTGGGCAAGGTAAACCAATTGCAAGAAGTAAAAATAAACGAATACCGTGTAAGCCGACAAAGCCTGTCGCCGGCTCCGCTACAGATTTTAACCGGCCCAGACCTCCAACGAATCAACAGTTTGTCGGTTGCCGATGCCATCAGGTACTTTTCGGGTGTGCAGCTCAAAGACTATGGTGGCATTGGCGGACTTAAAACCATTAATGTACGGAGCATGGGCAGCAACCATACTGCTGTTTTTTACGATGGCATTCAATTGGGCAATGCACAGAACGGCCAGGTAGACTTAGGCAAATACTCGCTCGATAACCTGGAAGAGATAGCCCTGGTTAGCGGCCAGAGCGACGAGCAGCTGCAACCGGCCAAAAGTTATGCTTCGGCCAGTGCCATCTACCTCAAAACCCGCATTCCTGCTTTTGATGATAAAAAATACAACCTCACAGCTAATTTTAAAACCGGCGATTTTGGTCTCCTCAACCCGGCATTTGTGTACCAGCATCAAATCAGCAGGCATCTTTCGGCCAGTGTAAGCAGCGAATACATCAAAGCCAACGGAAAATATAAGTTCAGGTATACCAATGGTGTTTACGACACCACGGCGGTACGAAACAATGGCGATGTTAACCGGTTCAGGCTCGAAACGGCTTGGTTTGGCCAATTGAACAAACAAGGCAAATGGCACGCACAGGTTTATTCCTTCTTGTCAGACAGAGGTTTGCCGGGTGCTATAGTAGCGAACAAATTCAATTACGACCAACGTATTTGGGACAGGAATATCTTTGTGCAAGGCAACTTGACACAAAAATTTGGAGAGCGCCTTGCTGTGCTGATCAACACCAAGCTCGCTTACGATTATACCCGTTTTCTCGATCCGGAATACATCACGCTTAACGGTTTTCTCGACAATCGTTTTCACGAAAGGGAAGCTTATGTTGCTGTATCGGCCAATTACAGGTTAACCGATAGGTGGCAGGTGTCTTTCGCTTCCGATTATCAGTACCAAGACCTCAAGGCCAATCTTTACCGCTTTGCCTATCCGCGCCGAAACACCTTCTTAAACGTGCTCAGCTCCTCGGTCAAACTGTCGAGGTTCGAAGTACAAGCCAACTTGTTGAGCAGCACGGTAAACGACGAGGTAAACGCCTACAGTTCGGCCGGAAACAAGCAGGTTTTTAGCCCAGCAGTGTTGTTTTCGTGGAAGATTTTTGAAGAATCTAATTTCAGGCTGAGGGGTTTTTACAAGGATATTTTTAGGATGCCTACCTTCAACGATCTCTATTATACTTTTATTGGCAACACCTTGCTCAAACCCGAGTTTGCCCAGCAATACGATTTGGGCTTTACTTATCAGAACTCCTTTAAAAAACAGCAGCTCACTTTTGTAGAGGTCCAGGCCGATTTTTACTACAACCAGGTTAAGGACAAGATTATTGCGCAACCAGGAGCTAATCTGATCCGCTGGATTATGTACAATTTGGGCAGGGTGGATATCAAAGGTGCAGAGCTGAACCTTAAAACCGGTTGGAATTTGGGAAAAGAACTCGCCCTTGGCACAGCCATCAACTACACCTTTCAGCAGGCTATGGATATAACCGACCCCTCTGACGAAAACTATAGGCAACAGATTCCTTACATCCCTAAGCACAGCGGCTCTTTCCTGGCCAAAATCGACTACCGCAACTGGCGAGCCAATTACAGTTTCATTTATACCGGTTATCGCTATAACCAAAAAGCCAATATCATTTACAATTATATGGAGCCTTGGTATACACACGACCTGGCTTTGGGCTATGGGTTTAAGCTCAAACAGGCCAGCTTTAACCTCAATGCAGAAGTAAATAACCTGCTCAACCAGTATTATGATGTTATTCCAAACTTTCCGATGCCCGGAAGGAATTACCGTTTAACCCTAAACTTTAAGCTATGAGCAAAAGCAAGATACATCAACTTTTAATTGTTCTTTTTGTGCTGTCCTTGGTGGCTTGCCGAAAAGATCCTAAGCCATTGCCCGCCGAAATCAGCAGGGTAGAGCCCGAGCCTAACTCGGCCGTAAAGGGGTTTTATTTGGTTAACGAGGGCAACATGAACATGAACAAGGCTTCGTTAGATTACCTCGATTTGGTGAATGGCATCTATACCCGAAACCTGTACAACCAGGTAAACCCCGAAGCCACCAAAGGCTTGGGCGATGTGGGCAACGATATTGGCATTTACGGCGATAAATTGTATGTAGTGGTCAATATTTCTAACAAAGTGGAAGTGTTGCAGGTAAAAACGGGCAAACGTATAGGCCAAATCAACCTCGCGAACTGCCGTTATGTAACCTTTAATCAGGGCAGGGCCTATGTGAGCGCCTATTTGGGCAAGGTTGGCGACCCCAAGGCGCCCAATGGCATGGTAGCCGAAATAGATACGGCAAAACTAGCCATCAACCAGACGGTAGAAGTAGGGAGGCAACCCGAAGAAATGGCCATTGTAGGCAACAAGCTCTACATTGCCAACTCGGGAGGTTATAGTCCGCCAAACTACGAAAGCACGGTTTCGGTTATTGATTTAAACACTTTCAAGGAAATCAAGCGCATTGAAGTGGCCATTAACCTGCATCGCCTAAAAGCCGATCGTTATGGCGACCTCTATGTAACCTCGAGAGGCGATTATTATACCATCCCATCGCGTTTGTACGTGGTCGATACCCATACCGATCAGGTCAAAAAAGTATTCGATGTCGCGGCCAGCAACTTGGCCATTGACGGCGATTTGGCCTATCTGTACAGCACCGAATGGAACTATATCCAGGGCAAGAACACCATTAGCTATCACCTGATCGATGTGAAGAACGAAACGCTACTCGACCAGAAATTTATAACCGACGGCACCGAAAAAAACATCAAAATACCTTATGGCATTGCGGTAAATCCGGTGAGCAAAGATGTATACGTAACCGATGCCAAAGACTATGTAACTCCCGGCAAATTGCATTGCTACAACGCCCTAGGCAAATTAAAATGGTCTGTTGCCACCGGCGATATCCCTGCACACATTGCTTTTGTTTATTAATTAAATTAGATATGAAAACTATTGACAACAAACCGTTTAAAACCATAGTATTAGCCTTTTTATGGGGTATACTATTAACCAGCTCCTGTAAAAAGGACCGTACGCCGGCACCGATTCCCAAAGTTCCCGAAATAGCAGGCACTAAAGGTATTTATATGCTTTGCGAAGGCCTTTGGGGCATGAACAACAGTGCCATTTCTTACTACGATATTGCTACCAATACCGTGGAAAAAGACATGTACAAAAAGGTGAACAAAACCGATTTGGGCGAAACGGCCAACGATTTGAAAGCTTACGGTAGCAAAATGTACTGCGTAGTGGCCGGTAACCAAGGCGAAGCCAGGTCGTTTGTCGACATTATCGATATTGCTACCTGCAAATCGCTGAAAAGGATTTCGTTTAACAGTGCCAACGATGGTTACATGCCAAGGTTTGTGACCTTTTATAAAAACAAGGCCTATGTATCGAGATATGATGGCAAAATCAGCCGCATTGATACAACATCTTTGGCTGTTGATGGCGAGTTGCAGCTCATGAACGGCTCCAACAAAGCCGAAGGCCTCGAAGAACTAACGGTAGCCAATGGAAAATTATACGTAACCAATTCATCGCATCCTTTTTATTCAAACGGCTTAAAAACCAAGGTTACGGTTATCGATTTGGCTTCTTTTACCAAGGTTAAGGATATTGAGGTAGGCAATAACCCGGTGAGAATTGGCGCTGCCGGCAATGGCGACCTGTATGTGATCACCTGGAACGATTACATCATCTTCAACAATCCGTCCTTGGTACGCATCAACAGCACAACCGATGCCGTGGTACAAACCGAATCTTATGATTTGGGTGCTATTAATATTGTGAAAGATCAAGCCTGGGTAAGCCAGGATGTGTATACCAATCCAACGGTTAAAGGCATCAACTTGGCAACGGGCAAATTGGGCAACAGCCTGATTAGTGATGGAACAAAAATAACTACGCCTTATGGCCTTACCGTAAATGGTTTCGACCAGTCGGTAGCCGTTGCCGATGCCATGAACTACAATTCTTCAGCCGGTAAGGCTTACATTTTTGGTAAAGACGGCAAGCTGCAATACAGTTTCGCTACGGCCGCATTGCCGCAACATGCCGTGTTTAATTATAGCTACAAATAAGATGAGGGCTTATTCATTAAAATGCGCTGTTAAAAGTTCGGTATTGCTGCTGTTGCTCTTCGTGCTTGCCTGTAAAAAAAACAGCGAGGAAGAAAGGCCAGCACCCATAAAGCAGCGTGCCTATATCAGTAAAATATACGAATACAAGCCGGCACCCGGACAATTTATTAACGACCCGAGCTATGGCACTTTGGCCAAAGCCAATGCGTTGGTTGGTGCCAGCGATAACGGCTTGCTGTCGCTTGGCGCTTTTGGGGGTTATGTGGTCTTTGGTTTCGACCATCCGATAAAAAACGAAACCGGCAACGATTTGGGCATCTTTGGCAATCCTTTGATTGGCGGAGGAGGCGAATGGTCTGAACCGGGTATTGTTTGCGTTATGCAAGACCTAAATAAGAATGGCTTGCCCGACGATGGCGAATGGTACGAATTGGCAGGCAGTGAATACAACGCGCCTGAAACGCGAAGAAACTACAAAATCACCTATTACAAACCAAGTGCGCTTGCCGATGATATCCGATGGACGGATAACCTGGGCAACGAAGGCTTTGTGCTCAGAAATTCGTACCACAATCAAGCTTATTATCCAAATTGGGCCAACGAAACGCAACTTTCTTTTGAAGGTACCCTGCTCAAAAACACCTTGCTCGAAGGTGGCCTAATCACCAATTTGCCGTTTTCTTTTGGTTATGCCGACAGTGGATCGCCGGAATATTTGAGCTTGCAAAACCTTTTGGGCAGGGGCTATAATGCTTTCGACATTGATTGGGCAGTTGACCGCAACGGCAAAAAAGTGGCATTGATGCAGATCGATTTTGTAAAGGTGTATACCGCACAAAACTGCAACGGCAATCCCTATCATCCGGTAACCAGCAATCCGCGTTCGCGCTACCTCGGCGAAATATCGACGGAAATTGCCGGTGCCATTGACATCCGTCTATACCAGCAACAGTAAAATAAACCATGAATTATAAAACAAGGCTAACCCTTAAAAAAATGAGAATTCTTAATTATCTATTGCTCGCTACCTTATTTGTTTCAGTGCTTTCGTCCTGTAAAAAGAACGATGTTGCCAAACCGCCAGTACCTATTTTAGGCAGTGTTTATCCAGAGATATCGGTTAAACTGGCAGAAAAATATGCGTTTAAAGTAACCACGCTCAATGGCGAAACCTTTAGTAACCAGTGGACGCTTGACGGAAAAGCGGTAGGCACCGATTATACCTACAATTTTACGCCAACCTTGGCGGGCACCTATACCTTGGTGTATAAGGCCAGCAACGAAGCCGGCAGCTTTAGCTACACCTACAAGATTACCGTACCGGTTCCTGTGGTTGCTGCAACGCCAACCAGCAGCAAATACATCAGCAAGGTTTTCGAATACTTGCCGGCGCCCGGACAGTTCATTAACGAAGCGGCCGTAGGTTCGTTGGAACAGGCACAAAAACTGGTTGGCAATACCAGTAACTTGTTGACCCTGGGTGCCTTTGGTGGTTATATCGTTTTTGGCTTCGACCACTCGGTAAACAACCAAACGGGTTACGATTTGGCCATTTACGGCAACCCGATAGGAGGTACAACGCCTTGGGCCGAACCGGGAATTGTAATGGTGAGCCAAGATAAGAATGGCAATGGCCTGCCAGACGACGAATGGTATGAACTGGCCGGAAGCGAATACAACGATCCCGCTACGATCAAGAACTACGAAATTACCTACAAAAATCCGAAGGCCTATGCCAATGTAACCTGGACAGACAACCAAGGCAACAGCGGTTCGGTAGATATCAATACCTTTCATAAACACAATTACTATCCTGAATTTGCGCCAAACCAAGAGACGCTTACTTTTAAAGGCACCTTGCTGAGGTCTACCTGGGGCAAATATGGCAGCATCTTTATCAATTCGGCTTTTGCATGGGGCTATACCGACAGCTGGTCTATCGGCGACGATTACCAGAACAATCGCTACAATGGTTTCGATATTTCGTGGGCCGTAGATAAAACCGGCAAAAAAGTAGATTTAAAAACCATCGATTTTGTAAAGGTATATACCGGTCAGAACGAAAAAGGCAATGCCCTTTTGGGAGAAATCTCTACAGAAATCAAAGGCGCTACCGATTTAAACATCAAATAAGCAATACGCTCTCTAGGCTCTTGTGCTGTTTGGTGGCAAAGGAGCCTTGAAATGCAATACGTTAATAATAATATCAACACAAATGAAACCATTTACACTTGCACCATCCAAATCATTATTATCGGTAGCTTTTGCTGTTCTCCTGTAAAAAAGATCAAGTTGACCAACCCGCTCCAGCAACTCAGGGCAAATACGAAAATGGCTTTTTTATGGTAAATGAAGGCTGGTTTGGACACGGTACCGGCGAAATCAGTTTTTACGACTACGCCATGAAAAAGATTACCGATAGCATTTTTAAACGCGAAAACCCTACCAAAGATTTAAATCCCACAAGTTCTACCTTGCAGTTTGGGACGATTTTCAACAACAATATGTACCTGGTTAGCAAAGTTGGCGGACCTATGGTGGTGGTTGATGCCTTTACTTTTAAGGAAAAGGGACGCATCGCAGCCAAAGGGGGCAATGATTGGAGGGCTTTTTTAGGCATCGACCAAAATACGGGGCTCTTGAGCAGTTCTTCGGGCGTATACATGGTAAACCTCAAAACCATGAGCGCCTACAGCAAACTGGTTGGAGCCGATGGCCAGATTGGCGATATGTTCAAGGCTGGTCGATATATTTTTATGCACAGCGCCACCAATGGCATGCTGATTTTTAACGCAAACGATTATAGCCTAAACCAAAAGGTAAAAGGCGTAACCATGGGCTTTGCCCAAACGCCAAACGGAAAAGTATGGTACACCGGTGGCAAATACCTTTACGAGATTGACCCGCAAACCCTGGCCAAAGATAGCGTCGACCTCAAATTTACGACTTATGCGGCTTGGGGTGCCTGGCATTCAGGCTCTATAGTGGCATCTACTAAAGAAAATGCGGTTTATGTATTGAAAAATGCCAGTTTTAGTGGTGGCAGCGAAGTTTACCGATATGTAGCTGGTAATAAATCGTCGATTGATGCGCCATTCATTACCAATCCGGCACAGCAAATATTTTATGGAAAGGGCATCGGTTTTGATGGCAGGCAGAACCAGCTGGTTATTCAAACCGTACAATCGGGTTTTGGTGCCAATTTTGCCATTAATAACCTCTTTTTTTATGACACCAATGGAAAGCTGAAGCAAACTATTCCTTATGAAGGGTATCATTTTCCTTCGCTAACGGTGTTCCATCAGTAAGCTTTAAACTTAACTCTTTTATATTATCCAGAAATAAACTAGTTTTGTGAGTAAAATAAAGAATAATGGAAAACAAGTTTAACTCGAGAACGCTAGTATTGCTATTGTTTATGGTTGTCATCATTGGATTGAGGGTAATTGCGCCACTTTCTCCTGATTTCAAAGTCATTGCCAATTTCTCTGCATTTGGCGCGGTAGCCTTATTTGGTGGAGCTTATTTCAAAAATACGTTTAATGCTTTTGCCTTGCCAATGCTCATTTTGTTATTGAGCGATATCGGACTTGCACTCGTAATGGGCAAAGACTATGGCTTTTACCAGGGCTGGTACTATACCTATATTGCCTTTGCGCTGATGGTTATGGTAGGCAGGATTTTGATTAAAAAAGTCAACATCCAAAACCTTTTTGCCGCTAGTTTGGCTGTGGTTTTTATACACTGGATCGTTTCCGACTTTGGTGTTTGGTTAGGTTCTACGTTTTATCCGCAAACCTTGGCCGGTTTTTGGGCCTGTCTGGTAGCCGCTATTCCTTTCGAGCTCAACTTCCTTTATGGCACTTTGGCCTATACGGCTTTGATGTTCGGTGTATTCGAAAGCTTAAAAGCAAAATATCCTGTTTTGAGCCTAAAAAGAGACATTGCACACTCTTAACAAATAAAATATTCGAAGAAAGCCCTTTTGTACCATCGTGCAAAAGGGCTTTTTGTTTAAATTAGCAGATCCAAAGCCGCCAATATGACTAGCAACCCTCGCCGGCTTTTGAATGATAAGCGTATAAACCGATGAAACTGCCATGGGCAAATACCTGTAAATTAAGGTAATGCCGATGATTTCCGTTTGCAACAATGTGCAATTTCATCGCCATGAAAAAACAGTGATGAAAAAAAGACTAGTAGTTTTAACGGGAGCAGGTATCAGTGCAGAAAGCGGCCTTAAAACCTTCAGGGATTCTGACGGACTGTGGGAAGGCTATAACGTTAGGGAGGTGGCTACTCCAGAAGCTTGGGATTGGAATCCGGTGTTGGTGCAACAGTTTTACAATGAACGCCGCAGGCAGGTACGCGCCGCCATACCCAATGAGGCACACCTGGAACTGGCCAAACTCGAAACCCATTTCGACGTCCATATCATTACTCAGAACATTGACGACCTGCACGAAAGGGCAGGCTCCAGCCAGATTGTCCATTTGCACGGACTCATTACCCTGGCACAATCCGATCAAAATCCTGCGCTTGTTTATCCCATAATTGGCGACGAAATTAAGATGGGCCAACTGTGCGAACTGGGTTCGCAGCTAAGGCCACACGTAGTTTGGTTTGGCGAAGCTGTGCCAATGATCGAAACCGCGGCCAACATTTGTGCAACTGCCGACCTGTTTATGCTGGTAGGCAGTTCGCTGGCCGTATATCCGGCTGCCGGATTAATTGACTATATACCCAAACATGTACCTAAATATATTATCGATCCTAAAATCCCATCGGTAGAGCGCTATCACAATTTGATCAAAATTGAAAAATCTGCTACTCTAGGCTTAAAAGTGGCTGCCGATTTATTAAAACAACATGTCTAATCGCAAAAAAGCCGTATTTAACTGGAGCGGAGGGAAAGACAGTACGCTGGCCCTTCACTATGTATTGCAACAAAAAGAATTCGAAATCAGCCATTTGCTCACCACCCTAAACGATTCGTTTAATCGTATTGCCATGCACGGTGTCAGGGAGGAGCTTTTGGTCAGGCAGGTGGAAAGCCTAAAGCTTAACCTGCTACAAGTAAGATTACCCGAAATGCCCAACATGGAAATTTATGAGCAGCTAATGGGAAGACAATTGAGCAGGCTTAAAGAAGAAGGCATTACCCATGCCATATTTGGAGATATATTTTTGGAGGATTTGAAGGTTTACCGGGAAAACCAGTTGGAGCAGTTGGGCATGTCGGCCGTTTTCCCGCTCTGGAAGGGCGATAGCTTGGAGTTGGTGCGCGATTTTATAGAATTAGGGTATAAAACCATTGTAGTAGGAGCCGAAGATGGCTTGCATGACTTTTGCGGGCGGATAATAGACCACAAGTTTTTGGATGATTTGCCCAATTACGTTGATCCATGTGGCGAAAACGGAGAATTTCACACTTTTGTGTTTGATGGCCCCATTTTCGAAAAGCCGATTAATTTTACCCTCGGCGAAAAGATTTTCAAGGCTTTCCCTAAATTTAACCAAGAAGATCTGCCTACGGGGTATTGGTATATCGATCTCATTCCCGCCGATTAGCAAGGCCTATTTGTTCTTCTTGTTGAACAGCTTGCTCAGGTTAGGCTTGATGCCTACGGTAAGCGGTACGGCGCTAAAACTGCGGTTCTGTATTTTACTGAAACCCTGCATATAGCTGGCTTCAATAAATAGAGAGGCCCCGCCAATGTTGTACTCTGTGCCCAATCCGGCTTCTACCATCCCCATGCCGTTGCTTTTATTGTCGAGCGTAGCCGAATGATTGCTTTGGTCGATGGTGATACGTGGCGTAAGGATAATCCCGCCACCTGCACCGGCAAAACCATACCAGGCGAATTTACCATCGATATGGCGATACCCCAGCGCCAAGTTGAGCAGGTAGGTAGTAGTTCTTGCTTTTTTCAAGGAATAGCTGTAGCCCTCATCCGGGCTTAGTTCTTGGTAACCGTAAGCATGCAGGCTTACCTTGGGATAAAGGAAAAGACCTTTGTTGCCGAGCCCTAAATTCAAGCCAAGCGACGTAGAAAATTTTGGCTTTAAATAGTCTGCACTTTCACCTACCGGAAAAGAGAAGCCGATGCCGCTCATGCTGTAAAGTTTATCCGGTCGGGTAGGAGAATTTTGCGCTTTTAGTGAAGTTGCCATCAAGGTTGATAAACCCCAAGCAACTGCCATGATGTATTTTTTCATTAGACAGTTTTTAGTGTTTAAGTACAACAGCAAAAATGGTATTTTGTTTCGCTGGGCCAAGTAATGATGGCGCCTTATGGCCTCAAAACAAAAATGCCCAAAGTTGGTTGTCTTTGGGCAAACTTTGCATTTATTTGGTTAAAATAACACTCAGAATAATATTTTGTTTTATTTTTTAAGTTATTAATTATCAATAAGTTATTTTTATTTAAATAAATTAATTGTTTTAATATGGATTGTTAAGGTAGAACTAAAGCGTTTAAAATAAAGAATAATATTCTGATTTTAAATTAAAAGCACTATTATACAGTATATTACAGTTTTTAATTAAATCATTACTGCTGTCTTTGGTAAGCGGCGTTAAAATCGCTTCTCATGGTTTTGAAACGCGCTGTAACCGTATTTAAAAACTCTTCGTCAAGCATTTGGAAAACTTCGTTTGCTCCTCCTCCCATCAGGTCGAGCTCGGCTAATTTGTAGCTTTGTTCCAGCTGTCCCTGTTCAAATTTGACAATGTATTTCTGGTTCATGCTAAACAAAGTAATCTTAAAATTCGGATGTGGCAATTCGGCAACTATTCTCATGTACTGTGTTTTTTATAGCAAAACGGCGAAGCACTTGCCTCGCCATTGTTGCCTGTTTTTGTTTAAAGTTTAACACCCATTTCCTTGAGCAGGAAATCGGCATGGTCAATTTTTTGTGCTACCCAAAGTACATACCTGATGTCTACGCCGATAGAACGGCTATAGCTTTCGTTCCAGGCATAATCATTGATGGTGGCTTCGTAGGCCCGGTCAAAATTTACCCCAATCAACTCGCCATAAGCATTCATGATCGGAGAACCCGAATTGCCTCCGGTAGTATCCATGTTGTAAAGGAAGGCGACTGGAACATCGTTCAGTTCTTTTTTGACAAACGGTCCAAAATCCTTGGCTTCCCAAAGCGACCTGATCTGTTGCGGGTAATTGAATTCAGGATTTCCGGTAGCTCCTTTTTCTAAAATACCTTTAATGGTAGTGTAGGGTGCCATATAGCTGGCATCGGCGGGCGAGTAGCCACGCACATGGCCATAGGTAAGCCTTAGCGTGCTGTTGGCATCAGGTATGAAGTCTTTCTTCATAAACTTTTCTTTTACATTTACATAATCGCCCATCAGCTTGTTCAGTACGCCGTCTCTACGGTCTTTTTCTGGTTTAAGCGCAGCGATTTGTTCGGCAATGCCTTTTTCGAACAATAAAATGCCGTCGTTGTAATCGTTAACAGACTTGGCCGATTTAAGGATGTTGTTGAATACGTAGTTCTGGTCTTTCAACCTGCTCAGTCCAAAGGCATCGTTAATGAAATCGTTGACCATGGTTTCGTTGTTGGCGCCACGGTTGGTAATTTTATCTACCGCACTTACCCTTTGGTTAGCAGAGAAAGCTGAGGCATCCATCATCATTTTCTTTAGTATTCTACGGTCTACATCAATATCATAAGCTTCGTAAACGGTATTTAACGACTGTTTAAGCTTGGCAATATTGCTGTTGAAGTAGTTTTCCTTCTGGGCGTTTGGCTGTGCCTCTAAATCACTTTTAAATGCGTTGAGCTGCTTGGCTACATTGAGCAAGCTGGTAGAGGTGTAGATCTGGCCCAGCCAAAGATCTCTGTTGGCATCGCCATTGATCTGCTGGTAAAGCTGGTCTATATCATTCATCAAATTGCCGTATTGGGCCTTCACTTCAACATTTGAGTTGATGAAAGCAGCCAAAGCCGCGTCTTCCTGCTTTTTCTGAGCCACCAAGTCGATGCCTTTGATACCTTTAAGCTTGCCTCTGTAGTTTTTCATTACGTTGGCGTTTCTTTTGATGCGGGTGGCCAGTTTAAGTTCGGTGGCTTTGTCTTTTTTGCCTACGCTTTCCATCGTGCTGTTTTGGAAATCGTACAATTGCGATACATAAGGCAATAAAAACTGTTGCTGGTAATTGATAAACTGCGCCGGACGGTGGCGGAAAGTTTTACCCGGATAGCCCAAAATAAACACAAAATCTTCTTCGTTGGTTCCTTTGGCATTTACCTTCAGAAACTTTTTAGGGGTGTAAGGCACGTTATCTTTCGAGTATTTGGCCGGCGAACCATCTTTGGCCACATAAGCGCGCATAAAAGAGTAGTCGCCGGTATGGCGCGGCCAAACCCAGTTGTCGGTTTCGCCACCAAACTCGCCTATGCGACGGTCGGGCACATAAACTAGGCGGACGTCTTGAATGGTTTTGTATTTAAACAGCACATAACTTTTGCCAATAAACATTTCGGACACTTCGGCTTTGATGCCAGGATCTTTTTTCTCGGCCTCTAAAGCCAAATTCTTCATGGCGTTATTGATGAGCTGCAAGCGGGTGGCCGGATCGCTGATGTTGGCAACCGTGCCTAAAACCTTATCCGAAACATCTTCATAACTATCAGTAATACGGCAGGTTAAGCCTTTTGCCTCAATTTCTTCTTCATGGGATTTGGCCACAAAACCATTGTTCAGGTAGTCGTGCTCAGGCGTGCTGGCCAACTGCACGGCGCTAAAGGCGCAATGGTGGTTGGTGATGATCAGTCCCTCGTTCGATACAAAGGAACCGGTACAGCCGCCCACGTTAACCAAGGCATCTACCAAACTGATCCCGTTCGGATTGTACACTTCATTCTGGTCTATTTTAAGGCCTGCTTTTTTCAGGTCAACTTTATGGATTTCGCTCAGGGGAAACATGCCCTCTTCGGGTGCACGATAGGCGAATTGGCCTATGGCAGTGCAGAGCAGTAAAGTAATTAATAAGGATTTTTTATTCATTTCACTTCGTGTTAGGGTAGTACAGGCCAAAGCTAATCAATTTGTTTAACCTAACGAGGCATTGTTGAATAGTCTTGTCATGTTGATACTTGTCAGCCAGTACTTGAATAAATGCTTAATATTGCTTATTTTAGGGAAAAATATACACGATGGCAAATCTGTCTGGCATTTTCTTTTGCGCCGTTTTGGCGCTCGTGGTGGTAGCCATTGATATTTGGGCTATCCTCGATATCGCTAAATTTCCATTAGATCGTGGCCGAAAAAAATGGATTTGGACCAATATTGTCATGTTGCTGCCCATTGCCGGAGGCCTCATTTATTTTTACGTCGGCAAGAAAGACCTGCTCGCCGCTAAGCGTTGATCAAGTTCTGTCACTCAAACGTTATTTGTTGGTACGCAAAACAAAATGAACCTGATGATTTGTTAGTTTTGCTATTCAATGTAAAAGACCCATGGCAGAAGATTTAACCATCACCCGTACCGGAACCAAAGCAGAACAATACGAATCGCTTATCCCGCAAATTGAAGCCTTGCTTTTTGGCGAAACAGACCTGATTGCCAATTTGGCCAATGTTTGCGCAGCTTTAAAAGAGCAGTTCGGCTGGTTTTGGGTAGGCTTTTACCTGGTTAAAGGCGACGAATTGGTATTGGGCCCCTTTCAAGGTCCGGTAGCTTGTACGCGCATTAAAAAAGACAAGGGCGTTTGTGGTGCTTCTTGGGCCCAGGCTAAAACCCTGGTTGTTCCTGATGTAGATCAGTTTCCGGGTCATATTGCCTGCGCTTCGGCCTCTAAATCAGAAATCGTGCTACCACTTTACCAACAGCAAAACATTATAGGCGTATTGGATGTTGACAGTGAATACTTGGCTCATTTTGACGAAGTGGATGCGAAGTACCTGGAGCAAATTGTGAAACTGCTAGATGCCTAAACTGCCTTATTCCTTTTATCAGCAAGACCATGTAACCGATTTGGCCATGCAACTGTTGGGCAAACAGCTGTTTACCCTGGTTGATGGTAAATTAACTGGAGGTACCATTGTAGAAACCGAGGCTTATAACGGAATCGCCGATAAGGCTTCGCATGCTTATGGTGGCCGTTTTACGCCCCGCACCTCAACCATGTACGAAGCAGGAGGTATTTCCTATGTGTACCTTTGCTATGGCATACATCATCTGTTTAATGTGGTTACCGCTCCAAAAAATACGCCCCATGCGGTGCTAATCCGTGGCTTAATGCCTACCGTTGGACTAGAAACTATGCTCGAACGCCGAAAAATGACTAGCCTCGCACCTCGACTAACCGCCGGACCAGGTGCCTTGGCCCAAGCTTTAGGCATCAATAAGGCGCTAAATGCCAAAGACTTGCTGGGCGAAGAAATCTGGATAGAAGACAATGGCCTCATTTTTAGCCCTGAACAAATTGTTGCCTCGCCACGTATCGGTGTTGATTATGCCGAAGACCATGCCTTGTTGCCTTGGCGCTTCTATATCAAGGGCAACAAATACGTGAGCAAGCCCAATGCTTAAGTTGTAAGGGCGAAGTCGATTTCATTTTGTGTTTTTATGCATCATCACCAAGATCAGAAAAAAGACCCTCGTTGAGTCTTTTATAGCATGCCGATTGGCCATGGCAGTGACGACCAATCTCCAGAAAAAGTTAAAATGAGCAAATAGACGAAGAAGACTGGCGTTCCGACCTACATCAACCTTTATGGCTATGGCTACAAAAACAGCTATGAGTTATATGAGCAGGTCAATACGAACTACAAAAGGATCAAATTTGAAGGGCTCGGAAGTCAAGTCGAGCAATCTGAATTTGAAGCAAAATATCAAGTCTAGCCGAGAGGTTAGGCTTTTTTTTATTAATATTGGCACATGAATTTCGAGAACAATCTGTCTTTCGCCCAACAGCTAGACCGAGCCGACCCACTAAGGGAAATGCGCAGTCAATTTCTTTTTCCTCAACACAACGGAAAAGAATTTATCTACTTGTGTGGTAATTCTTTAGGATTACAACCTAAAGTAGCACAAGAAGTAATGCAAGTGCAATTAGACAATTGGAAAAACCTGGCTGTAGAGGGTTGGTTTGATGGCGAAACCCCATGGATGTTTTACCATAAGGAACTGAAAAAGCTAATGGCGCCCATGGTGGGTGCAAAAGTTGCAGAGGTTTGTCCGATGAATACCTTAACGGTTAATCTGCACCTGCTGATGGTCAGTTTCTATCGCCCTCAAGGGAAAAGGTTCAAGATCATCATGGAAGCCGGGGCTTTTCCGTCAGACCAGTATGCCATCGAAAGTCAGGTTCGTTTCCATGGTTACGATCCTAAGGAAGCCATTATTGAGGTTAAGCCCCAAGCAGGAGCTTATACTTTAGAAACCGAAGCCATTTTACAGGAAATAAAAGCCAATGGCGCCGAAATTGCTTTGGTGCTGTTTGGCGGCGTTAATTATTTTACCGGACAATGGTATGATATGCCTGCCATAACAAAAGCTGGACATGCCGTTGGGGCTACCGTAGGTTTCGATTTGGCCCATGCGGCTGGAAACGTATCCTTAGAACTGCACGATTGGGACATCGATTTTGCCTGCTGGTGTTCTTATAAATATCAAAATTCTGGTCCTGGAGGCATCAGTGGTATTTTTGTGCATGAAAAACATTTTTCCGATACTTCATTGCACCGTTTTGCTGGTTGGTGGGGCTACCAGGAAGCACAGCGCTTTAAAATGGAAAAAGGCTTTGTGCCCGAGGCTGGTGCCGATGGTTGGCAGGTAAGCTGTACCCAGGTAATGCCTATGGCGCTCTACCATGCTTCGTTGCAACTGTTTGAAAAGGCAGGCTTTATCGAACCTTTAAGAAATAAAAGTAAAACTTTAACTGCTTATTTATTTTATGTTATTAATGAGGTAAATAAGAAATTAGGAGAGGAGCAGTATCACATCATAACCCCCGCAACCGAAGCCGATAGAGGCGCTCAGGTTTCCATCATTGCCAAAGCCAACGGTAAGCTGGTATTCGATCAGTTGGTAGCTCATCACGTACTTGGCGATTGGCGCGAACCCAATGTAATCCGTTTAAGTCCGGTGCCTTTGTACAACAGCTTTGAAGACATATACAGAACAGGAGAACTATTATTGACCGTTAGCCAGCAATTAAATGATTAACTATAATCCCAAAGAGTGGTCGCACTTTATCTTCCATATCCATAAAGCCGATACTTTTCGCAAGCTTTGGCCATTGATGCTTGGTGTGGCCGTATTTTCTGGCCTCATTGCTTTTGTAGAACTCAATTACCTGAAACTGGCCGAAACCACCTATATCAAAAACGTGGGCATGATGCATAACCTCTTAGGTTTCGTGATTTCGATGTTATTGGTATTCCGAACCAATACTTCTTACGATAGATGGTGGGATGGAAGGAAGCTTTTGGGTGCGCTGACCAACGTAAGTCGCAATTTTGCCATTAAAATCAAGGCGCTTAACCTCGACAAGGAAGAAAATTCCTTTTTCAAATATGCCATTCCAAAATATGCCTTTGCCCTGAAAGAGCACCTGCGTGAAAAGCAGTACTTTGGCAAAGACAGTTTCCTAATCGAAATTGACGGGGGTAAGCACATTCCGAACCAGGTGGCTGCGAGCATCGTCGGTAGGCTTTATGGCTTGCAGGCTGCCCACAAGATTTCGCAAGAGCAGCTGATTACCCTCAATGCCGATGCTACGCAGTTTACCGATATCTGCGGTGGTTGTGAGCGCATCAGGAATACGCCTATTCCTTTTTCTTACAGTGCTTTTATCAAAAAATTCATTTTCATCTATGTCATTACCTTGCCCTTTGGTTGGGTGTTTAGCTTGGGTTATTTTGTGGTGCCCATTGTGCCTTTCATCTTGTATGTATTGGCCAGTTTAGAGTTGATTGCCGAAGAAATAGAAAACCCTTTTGGTGTGGATGCCAATGATTTGCCGGTAGATCAGATTTGCAGCAACATTGAAAAGCACGTAGAAGAGATATTGAGCTAAATATGGAGCATTTCGGCATGCCCACTATTGCTTATTTGGACCTTGTTTAATCATTCTCTAGCTTAATGCCTACTAATTTATTCGTTCAGTAATTGCATTATTGATGCTCAAAATAGCTTATCACCGTCTTTATGCGCATCCGCTGCCAGCCGGACATCGGTTTCCGATGCTCAAGTACGAGCTGATCCCCGAACAGTTGCTACACGAAGGCACGATTAGGGAGGACAACCTTTTTGCGCCAGAGCCCCTAGCCGAGGAAATAATCTTGGCTACGCACGATCGCGTTTATTGGCAGCAGCTCAAAGGGTTGACTTTGCCTTTAAAAGAGCAACGTCGCATTGGTTTTCCCTTGACCGCCCAATTGGTAGAACGCGAAATCAGGATTGCACAAGGAACCATAGATGGCGCTAGCTTTGCCCAACAGTACGGAATTGCCTTTAATGTAGCTGGCGGAACGCATCATGCAGGGAGCAACTGGGGCGAAGGTTTCTGTTTGCTGAACGATCAAGCCATTGCAGCTAATTATTTGCTAAATAAAGGTTTGGCTAAGCGTATCTTAATCATCGATTTAGATGTTCACCAAGGCAATGGCACCGCACAGATCTTTGCCACAGAGCCCAGGGTATTTACTTTTTCTATGCACGGCGACAAGAATTTCCCTTTTAGAAAGGAACGGTCCGATTTGGATATTGCCTTAGCCGACGGCACTGGCGACGAAGAGTTTCTGGACAAGCTCAAAACAGCACTGGCCGAAGTATTTAGTAGGCAACAACCCGATTTTGTTTTTTACCTGGCTGGGGTTGATGTATTGGCCAGCGACAAATTGGGAAAACTGGCTTTAAGCAAAAAAGCCTGCAAAGAACGCGACCAGCTGGTTTTTGAGGCTTGCCTTAAATACCAGGTGCCGGTACAGGTAAGCATGGGCGGAGGTTATTCGGAAGATATTAAGGTGATTGTAGATGCCCATTGCAATACCTTTCGGCTGGCCGCCGATTTGTTTGTTTAATGCTTATCTTCGCGGAATGTTAGAAATTGTGTATCAGGATGAACATTTAATAGCCATTAATAAGCCACATGGCTTATTGGTGCATCGCTCTAAAATAGCCAACGATGCGACCGAATTTGCCCTGCAGCTGTTAAGGGATCAGATTGGCCAACAAGTAAGCCCGGTGCACCGTTTGGATAGGAAAACCAGTGGGCTATTGCTGTTTGCCTTCGAAAAAGAAGTTGAAATTGCCATGCACAAGCAGTTTATGGAAGGCGAGGTGAGCAAAAAATACCTGGCCATTTTACGAGGCTATGCACCCGATCAGTTAGACATCGACTATCCGTTGGCAAAAGAAAACGGCACGATGCAAGATGCTTTTACTTCCTTTGTAACCCTGCAACGCGCCGAAATTGACGTGGCTTTTGGCAAACACGCCACTTCCAGGTACTCTTTGGTAGAGGCTACACCTAAAACAGGCCGTATGCATCAGCTACGCAAGCATTTTGCCCATATTTTCCATCCTATTATTGGCGATCGAACACATGGTTGCAACAAACAGAACCGATTTTTTAAGGAGCAGTTTGCAATGACCACGATGTTGCTGCATGCCAGTCAACTGGCTTTTGCACATCCGGTAACTGGCCAGCAAATCGAGTTGAAAGCAGGCGTACACCCCGAGTTTAAGCGAATGATGGAGCTGATGAAGCTAGCCTTTGAAAATTAGAAGTCGAAAGCCGTTGCCTTTGGTCAGGCCATTAAAAAACGTTTTTATTTACAAATTGCCTCTTTTAGCACAATATTTGTTTGCCGTTTGCTGTTAAAAAAGACAAATGACGAAATACTTCTACCTTATCTTAGCCTTTGCCATGCTCGCGCTGAGCAGCTGTTCTTCCATCTATATGCCAAGCGTACCCAATACGCCCATGCTGACTACGCAAGGTGAAATTGCTGCTGGAGCCCATATTTCGCTAAAAGGCAATGCCAACTTCAACTCGGCCTATGCCATTAGCAACCATTTTGCCGTATTGGCCAATGGCGCCTACCTGAACAACGAAGCCACCAAAAAAGATATCAAGCACAAAATGATCGAATTTGGGGCGGGCTATTTTGATACTTTTGGACCAGACAATAACCGCATTCTCGAAATTTATGCCGGTGTGGGCAGCGGCAAAAGTCATAGGCTGTTTAGAGAGTTCGATGAGCAGAAGATTTTACTAAGCACAGACCTGTACGATTCTAAATACGATAAACAATTTATCCAAGTTAATTACAGCTCTAAGAAAAAAGACAAATTACGCCTGTTCGGTGTAAATTTTGCGCTCAATTATGGCACAGCCCTGCGCATGAGCTTTGTGAAAACCAACGATTTTTTTCGCAACGGCGTAAAGCAACCCAATGAAGACAATGTTTTTCTAGAGCCTGTATTTTTTACCCGCATGATTTTGAGCGACGAGGTGCAGCTGCAGTACACCAGTGGCAGCAATTTTGGCTTAAAAAACCGCAAATTCCTAAATGCAGGCAATTCGGTGTTCAGTGTAGGAGCCGTGGTAAATTTAGGCCGGGCCAAGAAAAAATAGCCCAGGATTATTGTAGCTTTGTAGCTATGCGGTACCTGTTTCTCTTTTTCCTGTTGCTTTTCAATGCGAAACTAAAGGCGCAGCAAACCTTTAAAGCGAAGTTTGATTCGTTTAAAAAGCTCGAGATAGACAGTGGCATCACCCTTACTTTCGATGAGCCTGATCAGCTAAAAACTGCGCTACCCACCAAGCTCATTATTTTTGCCTTGCCCAACGGTAATACCACGGCCCAAAGCTTTGGTAAGCAATTAGCCCCTGGCGACGATTGGCATTTTGATATCCAACATATAGGGGCGCAGACAGCTTTTATCCGGAAAGCAGATCCTCAAACCAATTACATTGTGGTTTATGCGGAAAATTCGCTGAAGGCTTGGCCAGCTTGGCGCAGAAAATTTGCCAACAGCGACGAACGCATAGCCAATTTGGTAAAACTGATTGAGAGCCACTATGCCCAATATCATCCTCAATTAATTTTAACAAGCCATAGTGGGGGCGGAAGCTTCATTTTCGGTTATATCAATGCCCAGCAATTGTTACCGGCAAACCTGGTGCGAATAGGCTTTTTAGACGCCACCTATGGCTACGAAACCGACAAACATCAGTCCAAATTGGCCAACTGGTTAAAACTGCCAAACAAATCGCTACAGGTAATAGCCTACAACGATAGCGTGGTGACATACAACGGCAAACCCTTGGTATCGCCAACCGGCGGAACCTGGTACCGGAGCCAGCTGTTGGCCAAAGACCTTGTTGTTGCTGGCCAGTTGCAAAAACAGGAATTTGAAGACCGGATCAGTTTTAGGAATAGACAGGGAACTACGGCATTTATACTGATCAAAAATCCGGCAGCCAAAATTTTTCATACTGTTTTGGTAGAGAAGAACGGGTTTATCCAATTGGTTTTGGCGGGTACCAAATTTGAAGATAAGGGCTACAAATTTTGGAAAGACCGGGCTTATGCTTCTTTTATTTTGCCTTGACATGAAATCAGAAGATGACAAATTGCTCAGAAAAATCATCCATATTGATATGGACGCATTCTATGCATCGGTTGAGCAGCGCGATTTTCCGGAATATAGGGGCAAGGCACTGGTGGTTGGCGGTCCGCCTGAAGGCAGGGGCGTGGTGGCTACCGCTAGTTATGAAGCACGAAAGTTCGGCGTTAAATCAGCCATGACCAGCCGTAAAGCCCAGCAGCTCTGTCCACATGCCATTTTCGTTTACCCGCGCTTCGCTGCTTACAAAGAGGCTTCGCAAAAAATAAGGGAAATATTCAGGCGTTACACCGATCTGATTGAGCCGCTTTCGTTGGACGAGGCGTATTTAGATGTTACGGAAGATAAATTGGGAATCGGTTCGGCCATTGCCATTGCCCAGGAAATTAGGCAGGCCATTAAAGATGAACTGCAACTCACCGCATCGGCTGGTATATCCATCAACAAGTTTATAGCCAAAATCGCATCGGATATGAACAAGCCCGATGGCTTAACTTTTATCGGGCCGTCCAAAATCGAAAAGTTTGTAGAGCGCCTGCCCGTCGAGAAGTTTTTTGGCGTGGGCAAGGTTACTGCCGAGAAAATGAAGCGCCAAGGCTTGCATACCGGACTAGACCTCAAGCAACTGGGTGAGCAGCGTATGGTACAGCTGTTTGGCAAAACCGGCAAGTTCTTTTATCATATTGTGAGGGGCATTGACAACAGGCCGGTACAGCCACATCAGGACATCAAATCGATCAGTGCCGAAGATACCTTCTCATACGATCTGGATAAAGGCGAAGAACTTAGCGAATGGCTGGACAAGATTGCCAGGTCGGCTTACAAAAGGCTGCAAAACCATCAGGTATTTGGCCGTACGCTGACCCTGAAAATCAAATTTGGCGATTTTAAGCAAATTACCCGAAGTACTTCTCTTGCTACACCTATTTTAGAATTGGAACAGGTGCTGGAAATTGCCAAAAGCCTTTTGGAACAAGTTGATTTCGCTGGCAAGAAAGTGAGGCTAATTGGTGTCGGCTTTTCAAATTTTGGTGAGGCCAGAACCAAAAACAATGCAACCGGCTATCAAACTTCCTTATTCGACCTGTAGCTAACATAACCTTTGCTTAACTTTAAGTAAACAATTCCGCCTTATTTTTACTTAATAATTAATAAGGGTTCATTCATCCTGTACAAGTTAATATGAAAATCAACGTTGTAGTTATTGCGATCGTTATTGTTGCTGTACTGGCTTTTGTTTATTTTATTGTGAAACGCAATAGAAAAGACCAAAAGGATTTAGAACAGGAGCTTAACGAACGAGAAGTAAAGCCAGAAAAGCACCGCGACCAACAGGTTTAGCCTAGTTGTTGCTTGTTAGCTGTTCTTCCAATATTTCTAGTAAACCGTCTATATCGAAAGGCTTTGGTACAACCTCGTCTGCACAAACTTCTTTCACTTTTTGTATTTGTGGGTGCGTAGAGAGCACTATAACCGGTATATGACTGGTTTGTTCGGCCTCTTTAATCTGTCGGCAAAGTTCGGTGCCTTCTAAGGTAGGTTTTACAATATCCAGCAAAATGGCATCGGGTCCAAATGCAGTAATGTGTTCGAATATGTTTCGTTCGGTGGTATGCAAGCTGGACTCATAACCCGCTTCTTCTAATACCAAAGAGATCAATTCAAGAATATCTCTGTCGTTTTCTATAACCAGCACACGCTTTTTCATTGAGGTAGCTTATTAAAATTTGCGACTAAATATAGTGTAATTCTTGTATTTGCCAACAAATTAAAATTCAGAATTATTTGGGCAGTTCAGGTTGCCTGTCTTTCCAAGGGCTTGTAGTAATTGCCTGCAGAAAAGCAACCACGGCATCTCTTTCGCCCTTGCTGAGCCTTAAGCCACGCAACAGCTTGTCGTTTTTAGGCAATAGCGGGTCATTTTCCTGCTCCGGCTTTACTCGCTGCACCGGCATGCCCACATTGTACATGTTCAAAATGCCATCCATATCGCCAAAGAGGCCATTATGGAACCAGGGCCCTGTACGCATTACATTGCGCAGGCTTGGCGTTTTGAATTTACCAACATCTTCGGGCTTTTTGGTTACGTTGTACAAGCCCAAGTCCTCGTATTTGCGTCCGTAATAGGTGAGGCCCACGTTGTGGAAATCGTTATCGGTAAACAAAGGTCCATTGTGGCAGTTCACGCAGCGTGCCTTGGTTCTGAAAAGATGCAAACCCACCAATTGCTGATCGGTAAGGCTATTTTTGTTGCCTTCTAAAAACCTGTCAAAATCAGATTTCCTGCTGACAATGGTTCGTTGAAAATCGGCCAGGCTTTTAAAAATACGTTCGGTATTGATCTTGTCATCACCAAATGCGGCCGTAAACAGGGTTCTGTAGCCTTTAATCTGCTTCAGCTTTTTAGGCAGCACCTTCATGTCCTGGTGCATTTCTATTTTAGAGGTAAGCGGGCTTTCGGCCTGTTCTTCCAGGCTATTGGCGCGGCCGTCCCAAAACAAGCGCTTGTAAAACCAAACATTTTCCAGTGATGGCGCATTGCGAGTATTAGGTGCATGGTCGTGGCCAATAGACACTTCTCGTCCATCGGCCCAGTTCAGGTCGGGTACGTGGCAGCTCGAGCACGAGATCTGATTCGATTCGGAAAGGCGCGGGTCGAAGAACAGCATCCTGCCCAAATCGACGATCTTTTTAATCGAATCGTTTTTGAGATTGATTGGCGAAGGGGGCAAGATCCCCAATTCGGTATATTTTACACCAGAATCAATGGTTGGCTTTGGCCATTGGCTCGGCGGTTTAGCATAGATTTTTCTGAGCGAATCGACAGGAATATCATCGCCCATTCTAAACTCGGTCGACCTGAACGAAAGGAACAACAAAAAAGCAAACGTAACACTTAATCCAAACAAAATCTTCTTCATGGCATCAAAAATATAGATTTAAGCTCATATTTGTGGCAAAACGATCCTTCCCCGGCAAACTCGAATAAGCGCTTTCGATTGTTTGTTCTTCTAGTTTTCTGAGGTAGAAGGTATTAATGGCAATGGCCGATCTCATGGTTCTGAAAATTGGAAATCCATAGGCCATTTTAAGTTGGCCACCAAGCGATGTAGCGGTATTGAAAATATAATCGCGATTGATGACGTTTTGGGTAAAGTAACCTGGCTGCTGCACTACCTTAAACGCGCTGGCCAAAGGCAGGTTGTAAGAACCCGTTAAGTTAATGGCAAAATAGGTATGGTTGGTATTGCTATGATTCAATCCGTAACCTAAAGACAGGAGCAGGTTGTTGTAGTATACATTGTTGCCACTGATGCCATCTGTTCTCTCTTCGCTGTACTGCTGGCCAGCCAAATAAAAGCTATGGGTATTCGCTTCCGCATATTTGTTGACAAACAGCTTTGCCGTTACATTATTGCCGTTATAGATGTAATTATTGGCCTGGTAAGTGA
The DNA here is from genome assembly GCF_016429155.1 of Pedobacter sp. ASV12. Taxonomy (GTDB): domain Bacteria; phylum Bacteroidota; class Bacteroidia; order Sphingobacteriales; family Sphingobacteriaceae; genus Pedobacter. The sequence goes on from NZ_JAELUC010000012.1 coordinate 30,178, forward strand.
GGTTAAAGTCCTTTCCGGTTTGGCTTTGAAAGTTAACGGTAGCTCCATAGCCAAGGCGATTTGATTTGTTGAGCCATAAAAGATTAACCTTCGTAGTTTCCAGGCCATAGCTGGTGTAGTCTGTAAAACCGCTGCTGTTGCTGTAAAAATAGTGCTGATTTTCTTTAAGGAAGCTTCCGTTCAGGTAAAAATCACCTAAAGTATTTGTATGTAAGTCCATAAACAGATCGGCTCCGTTTCTTACCATTTTATCATCATAGGTTCTGTTTTTCAAGGCGTCGTCCCATTCCCGATATCCGTTTACCAAATGATTGTAATACACGGGGAAGGCCGAACTTTCATAATACCTAGGATTTTTATAGCCTATGTTGATGCTTTCGCGACCGTAGCCATGTCCATAACCAAGCCCGGCTTTAAGGGTCTTCGAAAAGCGATAGCCCAAAATGCCCTTTAAATTGAATTGGTACTCGCCAACCGAACCCCTGGGGTCGTTAGTAGAGAAGTGGTCGCCGACTTTGTAATTGGTTTCGAACGAAAAAGTCAACTTGTCTTGCCAAATGCTTTTGCTAGCCATGGCATTAAAAGCATAAATGGTCCGTTCATAATGCACATAGCCCGGCGATCCGAAATAATACGGTGTAGTGGTATTGCTTCGGGTTTGATGGGCATAGCGCGTGCTGTCTTCGAAAATCTTTTGGTAGTTTAAGCTTCCAAACAATTTAACAGTGCCTATTTTGGCTGTTCCTTCGGTAGCAAAACCACCACTGTTAATGGTAGTTGCGCCTTGCGCCGGTATAAAATGGCCTCGCTCAAAACTGTAGGCCACACCGGCACGGCTCACCCTGTTGGGCATCAAGTCGATCAGGTAGTAGCTGCTGGCCTGCGCAAAACGCATTTTAGCCAGCTGTATCGAATCGGCATAAACAAATTGCGAAAGATTGGCATTGGCCAGTCCTATCGAATCCTTTCTGCCTTGTGCAAACGTGGCAAAAGGCAAAAGGAGCAGGAATAGAAAACAATATTTGCTTTGGTACATTGCAACATTAAATCGCCAGTCGCTTAAAGCTGGCTATGGTTATGTTATTTAAAACCTCTTGGGGTGGCTACGTTGAGGAAAGTGAAATCTTCGGTACTGTTGTTGGTGTCTTTCAAGACGATACGTCCGTTTACTGTTTTTTCGGTTTTTCTGATGATCGACTGCGAAGTATAAGAACCTAGTGGTACGTAGGTAAAGCCAGCATCAAGAGCCGAGTTGTATTTTTTAGGAATACGGTCATCGGCCTCTACCGGTTGAACTTCAACGGCATCGATCACGTATTTGTTCGGAATTTGATAGTATTTGGTGGCTGTTGACGAAGGGGTGGCCTTGGTGGGATAGTTGTACATGGGCCAATCTTTAGGGCTTTGGGTACCATCAGCTTTGATCAAGGCATAAGAATACCTGCCCGGATTATCGAAAATCATATCAGTTCCGAAATACGAAAGCACGGTAAGGTTCGGTACATTTGGGTTGTCGATATCAGATGCCAAGGGTTTGGCCAATAAGGGCGCATAATAGGCTTCAAAATCGGCGCCACTCAAATCAATGGTCAATGCCGGATTGATTACCGTAACCTGCTTGCCATCGGTACCCGTAAATGGCGCCTTGTGGTTGATGGCGGTTTGCGCCACTACAATGCTTTTGCCGGGCTGTACAGGATATTGCTTGCCGGTTCCGGGAATCATCAAAAATGCGCGGGCGTAGATGTAATCGTTATTAGCATCGATATTGGCTGGCATGTTCACCGATTTAGACCAGTCTAATTGGCCGGTTGAAGCCAATAGATTATAAGAATTGGCAGTCGATTTGGTAATCAGGCCAACGGTTTCGGCAAAATAAAGGCTATCAGCATACAATACCTTGTCGCTGTTGTTGTAAAACTCTATAAATTGATCCCTGTACAAGGCGCCGTTAACACGGTCTGAACCTGCAAAGTATACTTGCTTGATGACCCAATCGCCAGTAAAACCAGCCCTTAGGTTAAGCGAAAGCGTTTCGTTAAAGCCTACCGCAATCTGTTTGTTTTTAAGCGAAGCATTAAAAGTTACGGCCCTGTCTACCGGAATAGCTGTAATGGCGGTATAATCTGCGGCCGAAATCGTTGCCGAAGCATCAATATCGTAGGCCCCTGGCGATAACTGTGAAATCAGCAAAGTTCCTTTTTCAGAAACATTAAACTCACGAACGGTTTTGGTGCTTACGTTGGTTACCTTAACTTTTACCACGTTTAAAGGCAACTTATAGGTACTGGTTTCAAGGTTGTAAGATACATTTACATTTACGTCGATGGGCTGTATCTCTGTCGTGTTATTTTTTTTGCAAGCCGTTAGCGCTAAGCTGGCCAAAAACAGGTAAAGGTATTTTTTCATTTTGCTGCGATTAAAAAAATTAAAGTTTTAACGAAATCTCGGCTCCAAAAGTTGGAGCACTATTGGGGAAGGTATAAGTATTGGTCGTCGAAATATAATAGGGCTGATAGTTGAATACGTTGTATACGTTGAAGGCAAACCTGAAACGTTTCTTGATCTCTTTGGCCAGGCTCAAATGGAAATTGGGAATGATTTTAGGCACATTGTTTTCGTTGATTTCCGACGAAGGCTTGATCAAATGGCCATAATCCAAGTTGTTCGGATCTGGATCGGTTACCGTAATGTATCTGCCATCGCGGGTAAGATAGCCCAGCGGGACGCCAGCTGTTGGCGATTGCACGGTTTTTTGAAGCAAAGAAAAATCGGCAATAAAGCTTACTATCAAGCTGATTTTAGGGATATGTGTAGACGAACTCAACGAGGCATTGCTCAAATACGATGTACGGTTGGCAGGTTCATAAACACCGATAATGGCATAATCGGGCCTAGCAGTGCCTTCGTCGGTAAAGCTCGACTGCCTTGGACTGTTGGTGCGGTATTTCGTTCTGAAAATACCCGCGCTAAGGTTAAAGCTGGTAGCTAATGCAGTGATTTGCGGCGTGTTGGCAATCAGTTCAATGCCATCATTGTCCGACCTCAGGTCGTTGTTGAACGTAGAATAGGTGAAGCTGTAGTTTTTGGTACCCGTTTGCGTAATGATCGGCTTTTGGTTGGGTACTGGCGTTACTGTGTAAGAAGGCAGGGTAACATATTCCCGTTGCGCAACCGTGCTGATGCCATCTCTCGATTGTTTGCTGAATACGGCCAACGAGATACGGTAGTCTTTCATCTTGAGCTGAGACGTAAATTCGAAAGTCTGGCTTTTCGATGATTTGATGTTGCTGGCCGTAGGATTGTAGCGGTTGACGTAAACCAGGTAAGTGCTTTCGGCTACTTTGCCGTTGTAAGCGTTTACCAGTGGTATTTCATTATACACTGGTCCGGGATATCTTTGCGCCAACGAAGGCGATTTAAATGCCAAGCCGTAAGCCAAGCCGATGCTCAGGTTATCGCTCAACGAATAATTGGTATTGATCCTAGGCGAGAAGGACGGCAGGGCATTTTGAATATCGTACCGCAAGCCACCACGTACATTAAGTTCCCTTTTAAAGAGGTTCAGTTTAAAGACGTCCTCTAGGTAAAGACCAACGTTTTGTTGCGGTATGGCCAAAGCAAAATCGTAATAACGCTCAGAACGGTTAGAAGTGAGCGAAGTGGGGGCAACGGCCGTCTGTGCACGGGGCCTGCTAGGATCTAAAACCTGGCCCAAGCCCTTGTTGGCGCCGTAATCATAGCTGATGCCAAAACCCAGGAAATGCGTGGTATTTCCGAGTTTAAAATCAGCATTGAAATCCAGTTTGGCCGAAGCGTTGACTGGCCGGCCATCTATTAGCGATTGAGCCGTATAAATGCCCGGTACATAACTTCCTTCGTGTATACCGGTGGTGGTGGCGTCAGAAATAATGGCGTATGGCTCATTTCTGTACTGTTCTTTATAGCTGACCTGATGGCCCTCGGCATAGCGCAGGTTAAGTGAAACACTCTTCAGGAAATTGGTATTCAAGCGGTAAAAACTACGATTGGCTGCACTGAAGTTCCAGCTGTTAAATTTGGTTACGGTTTTGCTGATATCGTCTGGATCGCGCTTAATGCCATCAAGATTTTGGCCATAATCGATGCTCAAGGTGTTTTTGAGGCGTTTTTCCTTGCCAAAAGTATTGGTATATATGGTAGAAGCATTGATTCTGCGGTAAGCCTTGATTTTGTCGCGGTTATCGGCAAAAGAATTTACGTAGTTGAGGCCTACATTCAATGCCCCCGCTTTGGGCGAGAGCTTAAAGCCCTGCGAATACCCATAAGAAGTGGCATTGTCGCGCAGCTGCATGCGCAGGTAAGCCGGCGCCTTGCCCGCTTGGCGTTCAACAATCAGCGCCCCATCGCTCAAATCGCCATATTTGGCTGGCGCAACACCCGAAATCACTTCTATGCTTTCGATGTTGTCGGCAGGTATCTGCCGTAAATCCGTCCCACCAAAGGCAAAGTCGCCGGAGTACGACGTTGTGCTCGTACCGCTTAAGCCATACGAATTGCCGCTTGACAGGTAGGAATTGCTGACCCCCAGCATACCAGGATTAAAGCTCTGCATGTTCATGTTGTTGCTAATGGCATTGCCATCAACAATAATGGCCACGCCAAAGGCATTGTTCATTTCAAAGGCGCCTCTGTTGTTGGTGGTCGGCGCAAAGGTAGAACGCAAGGTAAGGTTCTGTACATTTTGCAAAGATGGAGGCGTGACCTTTCTGTTCGGAATTTGGTTCAGCAGGTCTGAAAGGCTCAATGCTGGCGTACGTTCAATAATGTCTCTGCTGATGATCAGCGATGAGTTGGATGAACCTTCGTAATTTCTTTTGGCATTGATGTCGATGGTAGCCAGGCTCAGGTTGAGTTCCTGCATAACTAAAACCCCAAAGTCGAAATTATTTGCCGTAAGCTTAATCTGCCTGGTCAGTTTTTGGTAGCCGATGTAAGAAAACTCAAAAGTAAGCACAGCATTGCCAATGTGGCTAAGCTGTACTTTGAATGCGCCATCTTTATTGCTCGTTAAATATTGGTTGAGCTCAATAATTTTAATATTGACAGCTTCAAGCGCTTGACCTGAGGAAGCGGTTACTTTGCCCGAAATAGTGGTGCTTGGCTGGCCAAATGCACTAAACAGGCTACACGATAAAAGTAAGGTATAAAGTAATTTCAATTAAGACTAATTCTAATTTGGCGCAAAGATGTGAAAAATCTGAACAGCCGGCAAGTTATTTAGAATAATTCTTAATTGTAGTTTAGATTGTTACACCAAAGCTAAACTGCTTCTTTACGAATTGGCCAAGAGCTTGGTGCGGTGCTGAAACCTGAAAAACAATAGGATAGAGGCTGTTAACAAGCCAAGGGTCAGGCCATACCAAATGCCTTTTACACCCATGCCAAGGTGCATGCCCAAGAAGTAGCCTACCGGTATGCCAATAACCCAATAAGAAAGAAAAGTGACCAAGGTTGGAATATTGACATCGCCTATGCCACGCAAAACCCCCAAGCCAACTACCTGTGTACCGTCAAACAACTGGAAAAATCCGGCAATGATTAAAAGCTGCGCCGCAATTTCGACCACGGCTATGTCATTGGTATAAATGTAAGGCAATATGCCGCTGGCCAAAATAAAGAGGAGAGCCGTACAGCTCATAAAAGCCAAGACCACATGGTAGCTGGCTACCGCCGAAATGCGCAGGTTAACCAGATCTTTCTTGCCCAGGTAATTACCGGTTTTAATAGTAGCCGCCGATGCGGTGCCACTGGCAACCATATAGGTAAAGGCGGCCAAATTAATGGCAATCTGGTGGGCGGCCTGTGGTGCGGCGCCAAATGTACCAATCAGGATGGCCGCGCCACTAAATGCACTGATTTCGAATACATACTGCATAGAAACCGGCGCACCAATTTTGATGATCTGCCCGCTTCTTACCTTGTCCATAAAAGTCCACTTGAATTTTTGAAGGTATTTCTTGAAGTTTTTAGAAGTCAGTACATAATAGCACATCACCAAGGCCATCAAACAACGGTCAACCAGCGTGCTGATCCCTACGCCTTTTACACCCATAGGCGCAATGCCAAATAAGCCTTTTACCAATATAATACCCAAAACAATATTCAGCAGGTTGCCGAATATGGAGATGAACATGGCTTGTTTGGTAAAGCCCAATCCTTCGGCAAATTGCTTAAAAGTTTGAAAAACCATCAGCGGAATGATCGAAATAGACAGCAGGCCCAGGTAAGGTTTGGCATATTTGACTACTTCAGGCGATTGGCCCAAATGATCGATGGCGGCCAACGTGCCAAAATGGAGCAGGCTATATAAGATTATTCCGGTAAAAATGTTGATCAGCAGACTGTTGGAAAGCAATCGGCCACATTCTTCGTGGTTTTGTGCGCCATTTTCCTTCGCAATCAAAGGCGTTAAACCATAAGAAATACCCAAGCCCAAAACCAAGATCAGCGTAAACAAACTATTGACCAAAGAAACGGCGGCCAACTGTACCGTTCCGGCAAACTGGCCCACAATAATGCTGTCGGCCATGTGCACCAGCATGTGGCCAATCTGCGAAACCACAATCGGACCAGCTAAGATGAGGTTTTCTTTGTAGTAAGGCTTATATTTAGTGTAGAGGGCTTGTAGCATAGCGTTGCAAAAATGAGGTTTTTATCCCACAAATCGGCTCGTTTTGTGTTAATTATTTGAGCTCGGCTACGGTAAAATATTCTTCTTTTTCTGAAGTATGTGGCAGGATTACGCCGGTTAAAATGAGGCTTACAATAATTTTCTGTGCCTTTTTGTAGGCGCTTCGGGTCAGTTTGCTGTATTCTTTCAGGGTAATGCGTCCATGTTCTTCCAGGTATTCGAGCAGTTTCTTTTCGTGCTCCGAATAGGCAATAAGCTGGCCTGTTTCCTGGTTGCCCTGCTTCAATACATCCACAATAATCTTGCTGGCCAAAATGCTTTTGTCTTTTATCCTGAAATAAACCCACCATTTTTTGTTTTCGTCCATGGCATAATGGGGTTTCGAGTCGCTTTGCGGGATGTCGACTACCAAAACCACCTTGTCGTCAAGGTAAACCTCTTCGAATTTAGGTTCTATGGCAGGTTTACAGAACTGGTGGGCAGCCTTGTTGATCATGTATTTTTCTTCTTCCTCAGACTTGACGCCTTTGATGGCACCATCGTCGGTAACGCCGATCAGCAGCTTGCCGCCTTTGTTGTTGGCAAAGGCAACTAGGGTCTTGGCAATTTTTTCGACACTGCTAATGGTCTTTTTAAAATCCAAGCTTACGTTTTCGCCTTCCAGGATCAGTCTTTTGATATTCATACGCTAAGCTTTAATTGTTAAATGGCCACTTTTTGTTTTTCGCCAGGAAATTTGGTGCGCAGGTATACTTCGTTTTGTACGGTGGCACAAAGTTCGCCCTGTTTATTGTAAAGTTCCATCGGGTACGATTTGACGAACTTTCCGGTAGTGTTGAGCGCTGTTTTGGCCTCTGCTATCATCTCGTCGGTAACCACCAGGGTAAAGTAAAGGCTGGTTAACCCCGGCTTCAGGTATTGGATGGAAGCGCTCTTGAGCCAAACGCGTACCTTAAACCCGCTACGTTGCATCAGCTGGTCGAAAAGGATGGCATAAAAAGGATCTGTTGCCGCATAAATGGAACCGCCAAAAATAGAACCATTGTAGTTTCTGTTCAAAAAGCTGTTGCTGATCTTTACGTCGACGCCCCTAAAGCCCGGATGGAACCTTCTGACCCAAATTCGCTGAAACAATAGTGGTGGATATAAGCACAAGGCCCATTTAAGGGTTCTCTCTGAAACTATCATGATGGTTAAATATCTGAAATACTATTGAGCTTTGAAAGTTTTATAACGGAATTTAGTTGCAAATTGATGGCTCGTTTTAAGTCAAAAAATAGTAAATTAGGCTATGCATATTTACGACACCATGAGCGCTGCCTTGGCAGACCTCGAGCAACGCGGCTACGAATACGATTTTAACCTGACCAACGACGGCATCGAATGCAAGTCTCTAGACCTCAAACTGATGCCCGAAGAGTTCGAAATAGAAGAATTCTACCGTTTTGAGGGCATGACCGATCCGGCCGACAGTTCGGTGGTATATGCCATTTCTTCAGCTGTAGGCAATTTGAAAGGCGTATTGATTGATGCTTATGGCGCTTATGCAGAAAACATCTCGCCCGAACTGCTGGATAAGCTTAAAGTGCATCACGATTAAAGGTGCATTTGTTAAATTGTAATTCCTGACCTAACAAATCAGCTTATAGCCCATGCCACGCACGTTGATGATCTGCACGCTTTCATCATCCTGCAGATGCTTGCGCAAACGCGTGATGAAGACGTCCATGGTACGCGTATTGAAAAAACTGTCGTCGCCCCACAATGACAACAGGGCCATTTTCCGTTCGGTTAAGCGGTTTTTGTTTTTGTAGAGGAGCCATAGCAATTCTGCTTCCCGGTGCGAAAGCTGTATGGCATTGCCTCTCAAAGAAAGCTCCTGCTTGGGGTGGTTGAATAAATAATCGCCAATAACGATCGATTCGGCAATAGCCTTGTCTTCCCGTAATGTTCTTTTCAGCAGCTCATCTATGCGGAGAAAGAGCTCTTCCAAGCTGAAAGGTTTCTTAAGGTAGTCGTTGCCGCCGCTTTGGTAGCCTTCAATGACGTCGGCAGTAGTGGTTTTGGCGGTCAGAAACAAGATAGGGATGTTTTCGTTGCTTTGCCTTACCTGCTTAGCCAGGGTAAAACCATCGGTATGGGGCAACATCACATCTAAGATCAACAAGTCGAATATGCCGTTCTGAAAGATATTATAGCCTTTTTTTCCATCTGGCGCATGGCTCACCGCATATCCCTTCTGTTCGAGGCTATCGGCAATGACCTTGGCCAGGAAAGGTTCGTCTTCTACCAACAATAGTCTTTTGTTTGCCATTAGCTAGGGAGTTGAATGACAAAGATACTGCCATGGGGTTGGTTATCAATTACCTTGATTTGGCCATGGTGTTGCACAATAACATTTTGCACATAATTGAGGCCCAGGCCATAGCCTTTAATATCATGTACATTGCCTGTTGGGACGCGAAAAAACTGTTCGAATATTTTGGCTTTAAATTCGTCGGCAATACCAGGGCCGTTATCTGCAATTAAAATATTAATGTATTTATCCTTAATAAGATAGCGAATTGTAATTAAAGGGTTTGAGGAAGTGTTATACTTGATGGCGTTTTCAACTACGTTGCTCAATGCCCTGAACAAATGCAACTGATTACCTTTAATTGTCAATGCCGCACTAGCCTCCAACTGGATGTGGGCGTTTGTAGGTAAAGCTGTCGAATTGATAACCTCCGCCAGCAGTTCCCTTAGCTCTATTGTTTCATTTGTTGGGAAGGCAATTTGCTCCAATTTGGCACTGCCCAATATCTCTTTGGTTAAATGGGTGAGCTTCTTGGTCTGGTAAAGGATAATATCGAGGTATTTGTTACGCGTTGCCATGTCCTGGTCAAACTGTTGCATGGCTTCGGCGGTAATCTGTATCGACGACAGGGGCGTATGGATTTCGTGGGTCATGTTGCTGATGAACTGATTTTTCATGGCTACCAGCTTGCTTTGGCTAAGCAGGGTTTTAACGGTGTAGTAAAAGCAGAAAATGGTAATGCCAATCAGCAACAGGGAGCTGATCATCAACCACTTCATCTCTCTGAGGTAGTAGATATTCGGATTTTCCAAGCTGGCCCAAACCATTTCTTTTTCATAGGGCCTGCGTAGGGCCGTATTCACTTCTTGGGTAATGAATATTTTCCGGTCTTTCTTTTCGGCATTGAGCCTAAATGGCGTATAGATATCCTTTTTAGCCAGTTCTTTTTTAAATAGGGCAGCAAGGCTGCTTGTATTGGCTTTGGTAGCATTATAAATGTGCGAGAGGCTGTCGCCCAGGCGCTGGGTATAAAAATAGATGATGCCTTTGCGCAAATCGCCACCAAGCGTATTGTCTGTAAAATGATTAATGAAAATGCTTTTGGCCTGGGGAGTAATTTTGCGCACCTTTTCCTTAAAATTGGTAATGCCTATACTTACCGGTCTATTTCCTTTTTCATAGGGATGTGTATCGCGCATATGGAAAACCGTATTGCTGTCTCGGTTATTGATGTCGCAGGTAATAGTGATGAAGGCGGTATCGCTGAGCCATTTTTTTACGGCCGATTTGATCAATTGATGCCTGAGGTTTATTTCATCGTCTACGGCTTTTGTCAGCGCCTCGTTGCTGTCTTTCTTGAAGCGAGTTACGGTAGCCTGATAGTTCTGGTAGTTCCAATACAGCTGCAGGCCGGTAATGCCCAGCACACAAAAGCTCATCAGAACCAAAACCCAGGTTATCTTTTTCTGCATATTGCAAACATAGTACTCCTTTCAGTTAATCCCTGCATCAGTTAACACTAATTAACTTTACTTAACTACACTTAACCTGTCAGCCTTTGTTTTGATGCCATTTTTGTGGGAGATCAATTAATCACACAAACCTTTAAATACATGAAAAAGTTAATCCTAATGACCCTTTTACTGCTCAATGTTGCTTATGGCCAAGTTAAAAACAATGAGCTGGTGCCCAATTTTAAATTAACGACGGTTTTAAATGCACCGGTTAAAACCGCTGACCTGCAACAATTGAAAGGCAGGTTGGTATGGATAGAATTTTGGGCTACCTGGTGCGGGGCCTGTATAGAAGCCATGCCTCATTTGCAACAACTGCAGGATAAATACAAAAACAAGCTGCAGGTAATCAATGTAACGCAGGAAACTGCCGAACGCACCAAGCAGTTTATGAAGGCAAGGCCCTCAAAACTATGGTATGCCATTGATACGGCCGGAAAGTTGGCCGATCTATTTCCGCATCGCCTCATTCCCCATAGTGTGCTCATTTCGCCCGATGGGAAGCTGATTGCGGGCACTAACCCAGAAAGCATTACCGAAAAAGTAATCGATAGCCTGTTGGCCAACCAACAGGTGCACCTGCCGGAGAAAAAAGACAATTTGACGGCCGACTACATCAAGACCTATTTTTTTGCCGAAGACACCGTTAAAAGCAGGTTGGTGATACAGCCCGAAATCAAAGGTGGTCCGGGTATGCGGATGAATTTTATGGATCAGCCCGCCTTTGCGGGCAGGAGGCTTACCTTTATCAATGTGGGCGTAGGCAATATGTACCAAGAAGCGTTTGGCAGTTTCGGCTATGGAAGAACCATCAACAAGGTTGACAACAAAGAGAAGCAACGCTATTGCCTCGACATCATCGTGCCCCAAAAAGAACAATTGTTTCCGAGCCTGAAGGCTGCATTGGCCAAGAAGTTTGGCATCAAGGCATCGATACAAAAGCAGGATAAAGAGGTGTATGTGCTCAAGATCCTGGACCAGGATAAATTCAACAAAATCAAACGCAATACCGCTGGTAAAAGAACCTATTTCGCCATGCATGGCCAGATAGATCAGCAAAATATCAACATGGACGATTTTGCCGATTATTTGGAAACCTTTGGCGTTTATAGGCTATTGGTGCTCAACGAAACCGGCAACAACGAAAAATTCGACATCAAATTCTCGTTCCAACCCGAAAAACCCGAAACGCTAAACGATATTTTAAAGGACATGGGACTGGGCCTGGAAAAGGCAAACAGAAGCGTTGATTTTCTCGTGCTCGAAAAGTAGGCACGCAGGCTTGCAAAGTTTTTAAAAACTTCGCAAGCCTTATTTTCGGTTTTTTTTGTAGTTTAATCGGCTCAAACCAAACCGTATAATGGAAGAACCAAAAAATCAGACCAACAAGAATATTGTTTTTTTAGTGATCGTAGCCGCGTTGGGCTATTTTGTAGATATTTACGACTTAGTGCTGTTTTCTGTAGTACGCGTAGATAGCCTCAAAGAAATTGGCGTTACTACAGATCGGATGCAGACAGAAGGCTTATTCATTATTAATATTCAAATGTTGGGCCTTTTGTTGGGTGGCATTCTTTGGGGAGTATTGGGCGATAAGCTGGGCAGGATTAAAGTGCTTTTTGGTTCTATTCTTTTGTATTCTATTGCCAACATAGCTAATGGATTTGTTACAACGGTTAATAGCTATGCACTAATTAGGTTTATTGCCGGTGTTGGCTTGGCAGGAGAGCTCGGAGCAGGCATTACCTTGGTTACGGAAACAATGAGTAAGGAAAAGCGTGGTTATGGAACAATGATTGTAGCTGGTGTGGGCCTGTTTGGCGCAGTGGCAGCTGCAACTGTTGCCAAAAACTTCCACTGGACAGATGCTTACTTTGTAGGCGGTGGTCTGGGCTTACTCTTATTATTTCTCAGACTAGGAACTTTTGAGTCGGGTATGTTTAAAGATGTTGCAAAAAGCGAGGTATCAAAAGGCGATATCATCATGCTTTTTAATGATCGAAAACGTTTTGCCAAATATCTTTGCTGCATTTTGCTTGGGGTACCCTTGTGGTTTGTTGTAGGTATTTTGGTTACCTTGGCTCCAGAATTTGGTGTAGCCTTAAAAGCGAAGGAAACATTAAGTGCGGGTACGGGGATTATGTACACTTATATTGGCATAGCGATAGGCGATTTGGTAACGGGTATCTTAGCTCAAGTGCTAAAATCGAGAAAGAAAACAGTTCTAATCTTCCACGTGCTTTCAGCAATCAGCGTAGTTTATTATTTAAACAGTTATGGACTAGACAACAATAACTTTATATGGATATGCCTTTTTATGGGGTTTTCTGTAGGCTATTGGGCCACATTTGTTACTATTGCAGCCGAACAGTTCGGTACCAATATCAGAGCTACGGTTACTACGACAGCTCCAAATTTTGTCCGTGGGGCTTTGATTCCAATTACGTTTCTATTTCAGTTTTTTGCTAAAAAATTCAATATTATAACCTCAGCCTACATCTTAACTGCATTCTTAACGATCGTTGCCATTTTTGCAGTTAGCCTATTAAAAGAAAGCTTTGACAAAGACCTGGATTATGTAGAGGTTTGATTTAACTAATATTGAAGCCACCGTTTGATACTAATCTGTCAAGCTGTGGCTTTATTGCTTAACCAAGCATGCGTGCTTCGTTGTAAGTAATCGTATCTGTCAAAACAATGTACTTTCTCTATATTTGCGGCCGATTAGCTCGAATTAGCCGTAACTTTACAGCAAAATAATCAACCATGTTTAGGGACGAAGTAGCAGCAGCATATCAGCAAATTCAGGACAGTATTTGCGAGGGTTTGGTTCAGGCCGATGGCAGGGCAAAGTTCGAAGAAGAGCTTTGGCAACGTGAGGGTGGAGGTGGCGGCAGGACCCGTGTCATGCAAGGCGGCAACGTCATCGAAAAAGGCGGCGTAAATTTCTCTGCCGTACATGGCAAATTGCCCGAAGCTGTCAAAAAAGCATTCAAGGTTGCAAACGACGATTTTTTTGCTACCGGTGTTTCTATTGTGATGCATCCCGAAAATCCTTTCGTACCGATCATCCACATGAACATCCGGTATTTCGAAATGGACGAGCAGACCCGCTGGTTTGGCGGGGGCATCGATCTTACGCCGCATTACATCATTCCAACCGATGCCCGGTTTTTCCACCATCGCCTTAAACAGACCTGCGATGAGTTTGACTCCTCTTTTTATCCTAAATTCAAGGCGCATGCCGACGATTATTTTTTCATTAAGCACCGTGAAGAAACCCGTGGCGTAGGCGGTATCTTTTACGATAGGCTCAAACCCGAAAACACCTCCCTGAATTTTAAGCAGCTGCTTGATTTTTCTTTGGCCGTGGGCAATACCTTTATTCCTGTATATAGCGAACTGATCGATCGCAACCGCGATAAAGCATATAACGACCATCAGAAAGAATGGCAATACCTGCGCCGTAGCCGTTATGCCGAATTTAACTTGGTTTATGATGCCGGCACCAAATTTGGCCTCGAAACCAATGGCCGTATCGAAAGCATCCTGATGAGCCTGCCACCAACCGCCAAATGGAATTACAATCCACAAATTTTGGCTGGTAGCGAAGAAGAACAGACCAAAAACCTGCTTAAAAAAGGCATCGACTGGGTATAGCTTTGCTGCATTGCCGTCGGCAAGTTTAGCCGAATTTCCTGGGTAGTGGCGCAGCCAGCGATTTAAAAATTTTATAGTCAGGTCAAACCCTTATTTTAAAACTAAATATTTTAGCTAAAATTAAATTAAGATGAATAATACTAATTATATTAGTATTATATTTGTCTTGATTTATGCAGTTGGCCGATAAACATATTATTCATATGGACCAGGATGCCTTTTTTGTCTCGGTAGAGATTAAAAAAGACAACAGGCTGGCGGGAAAGGCCGTGATTATTGGCGGGCTTTCCGACAGGGGAGTGGTCTCTTCCTGCAGCTACGAGGCCCGTAAATTTGGCGTACACTCGGCTATGCCCATGCGTATGGCCCGCCAGCTTTGTCCGCATGCCATTTTCGTTAAAGGCAGTATGGACGATTACAGCAATTACTCGCACCAGATTACAGAGTTGCTCCAAGAAAGGGTACCCGTTTTAGAAAAGGCCAGCATCGACGAGCATTACATCGACATGACAGGCATGGACCGTTTTTTTGGCTGCATGAAATTTGCCCAGGAGCTGCGCAAATCCATACACGATCAAATCGGCTTGCCCATTTCATTCGGACTTTCCATCAACAAAACGGTATCGAAAATCGTGACCAACGAGTGCAAGCCCAATGGCGAAATGGAAATCAGCAAACCAGAAGTACAGCCTTTCCTCAATCCGCTCTCCATCAAAAAAATTCCCGGGCTTGGCGATTCTACTTTTATCAAGCTGAGCGAAATGGGCGTGCGCAAAATCCATACGCTCACTCAAATTCCGCCCGATTTAATGTTCAAAATCCTGGGCCAAAACGGGCTCAGCCTCTGGCAAAAGGCCAACGGCATCGACCTTTCGCCCGTAGTGCCTTACCGCGAACAAAAATCCATTGGCAAGCAGACCACTTTCGATAGCGACAGCATGGACGTAGCGGGCATCAAAGTGATGCTCACCGATATGGTAACCAAGCTGGCCTTCGAACTGCGCCAGCAGCACAAGCTAACGGCCTGTGTTACGGTAACCATCCGCTATGCCAACTTCGAAACGGTTACGCAACAGGCCAAAATTCCTTATACCTCGCTCGATTCGCTATTGATTGCCAAAGCCAAGGAACTTTTCGACAAGGTTTACCAAAAACGCATGTTGCTGCGTTTGGTGGGGGTTAAGCTGTCGCATCTGGTAGGTGGCTACGAACAGATTTCGCTGTACGGCCCTTCAGAAAAAATGTACAACCTATACCAGCGCATGGATAAAATCCGCAACCTGTATGGTACGGATGCCGTTCGTTTGGCCACTGTTTTTCCAGATAAATAGGCGCTGATGTTTCTCAATGTCCACTCGCAATATAGCCTCAGGTATGGCACCATGCACATCGAAAACTTGCTGATGGAAGCAAGGGCTAAGCGCATCCGGCAGCTGGTGCTTACCGATATCAACAACTCTACCGGCTGCATGGAATTTATTCGCACTTGCAGGAAACACGGCGCAGGCTTTGAAGACCGGCATGGCGTATACTGGCCTCCTTATCAATTTAAGCCCATTGTGGGCATCGAATTTAGGCGCGACGAACAGCTGCTTTACATCGGTATTGCTCGAAACAGGGAAGGCATGAAGGAACTGAACGATTTTTTGACCCTCCATAACCTCAGGCAAACTCCCTTGCCTTTCGAGCCGCCAAAGTTCCAGCATGTTTACCTTGTCTTTCCCTATGGCAGGCGCAGCAAATTAGCCGAAAACGAATTTATAGGCATCAGGGCCAGCGAACTGAACAGCATGGCCGGAAAGCCTTTGAGCCATTTGCAGCATCAACTGGTGGTTTTTCATCCGGTTACGGTAAAAGACAAGATAGAATACCGGCTGCATCAATACCTGAGGGCAATCGGGCTGAATACGGTGCTGGGCAAGCTCACCGAAAAAGACACCTGTAAGCCCGACGAGTTTTTTGTAGACGAGCGCGAACTGCGTGCCAAATTCGCATGTTGCGATTTCATCGTAGACAATACCCAAAAACTGCTGGACAGCTGCAGTACCGACGAATACACTTTTGGCAAAAAGAACAAAAAATACTTTACCAGCAGTGCCGAAGAAGACCTGAAACTGCTGACCCAACTGGCCATGAAAGGGCTCAAGTATAGGTATGGGGCCGACAGCAAGGAAGCCTTAAGGCGCATACAGTCTGAATTAAAAGTAATTGCCGACCTTGATTTCTGCGCCTATTTTCTGATAACCTGGGATGTGGTACGATATGGCATGGAAAGGGGCTATTACCATGTGGGCCGAGGTTCTGGTGCCAACAGCATCGTGGCCTATTGCCTCAAGATAACCGATGTTGACCCCATTGCGCTGGGCCTGTATTTTGAGCGCTTTCTGAACTACAAGCGAAGCTCGCCACCCGATTTCGACATCGATTTCAGCTGGGACGAACGCGAAGATATCCAAAACTACCTTTTCGAAAAATACGGGCGCAACCATACGGCCTTGCTAGGTACCATGAGCAGTTTTAAAACCAGGGCCGTTATCAGGGAAGTAGGCAAGGTGATGGGCCTGCCTAAAAGCGAAATTGACGATTTTGTTGACCCCAGCAAAGAAATAGCCAACAGGAACAATCCCGTTTTCAAAAAAATCATGGCTGTTGGCACGTTTATGAACGACATGCCCAATCAGCGTTCTATCCATGCCGGTGGTATACTGATCAGCGAAGAACCGCTAACCTATTATACCGCTTTAGATTTGCCGCCCAAAGGCATGCCCACTGTACAATGGGATATGTACGAAGCAGAGGCCATCGGGCTCGACAAGTACGACATCCTGAGCCAGCGCGGCATTGGCCACATCAGGGAAGCCGTAAAGCTTATTGCCCAAAACCGACAAAAACAGATCGATATACACGATTTTAAGGCCTTTAAAGAAGATCCCAACCTCAATGCACAGCTTAAGGCGGGCACGCCGATCGGTTGTTTTTATGTCGAGTCGCCAGCCATGCGCCAACTGCTCAAAAAACTGGGTTGCGACAACTACCTCACCCTGGTAGCGGCCAGTTCTATCATCAGGCCTGGCGTAGCTAGTTCGGGCATGATGAAAATGTACATCCAAAGCTATCATGCACCCGATAAAGTAAAATATCTGCACCCGGTAATGGAAGAGCAGCTGGGCGACACTTTTGGCATTATGGTGTACCAGGAAGACGTTATCAAGGTTTGTTGCGGCTATGCAGGCCTAGACTTGGCCGATGCCGATATTTTACGCCGGGGCATGAGTGGCAAATACCGTGCAAAGGTCGAATTTGACCGGCTTGCCCAGCGTTTTTTTAGCAAAGCCAGGGACATGGGCAGAGAAGAGGCCGTAACGGCCGAGGTATGGCGGCAGATCTCGAGTTTCGCCGGATTTAGTTTCTCTAAGGCCCATTCGGCCAGTTTTGCCGTAGAAAGCTACCAGAGCCTGTTTCTCAAAACCTATTATCCCATGGAGTTTATGGTGGCCGTGCTCAACAATTATGGAGGTTTTTACCAGCGCTGGGTGTATGTACATGCCTTAAAGCAAACAGGAGCGCAGGTGAACCTGCCTTGCGTAAACCATAGCGATGCCGAAGTAAACATTGAAAAAGACCAGGTCTATCTGGGTTTTATTGGTGTTCAGGGACTGGAAAACAGGCTCATCGAGCTCATCCCGAGAGAGCGGAAAATCAACGGCAACTATGCCGATTTGGAAGACCTGATTAAACGCACCAGCCTTACTTTAGAGCAGGCCTTGATTTTGATCCGTATAGGAGCCTTGCGTTTTACCGGCAAAAGCAAAAAAGAACTGCTTTGGGAAGTACACAACCATTTGGGCAATTCGAATAAGCCAGTAGCAGGTCATGAATTATTTCGCCTGCCCGTTAAGCCTTACGTTTTGCCTGCGCTGGCTACCGATTGGGTAGAAGACGCCTATCAGGAATTGGAATTGTTGGGTTTTCCGCTCAGCGTCAGCATGTTCGATCTGCTCAAAACCAGTTACCGTGGCGATGTGCTGGCCAAAGACCTCGACCGCCACGAAGGGCGGGTCGTAAAAATGCTGGGCAATTATGTGTGCGAAAAAACAGTGCATACCTCGCAAAATTCGAAAATGTGGTTTGGCACTTTCATCGATAGCGAAGGTGATTTTTTCGATACTGCGCATTTTGCCAACCGTACGCCGGTTTACCCGTTCAGGGGCAAGGGCTGCTATCTTATTTTGGGTAGGGTATTGATGGATTTTGGCGTGCCCAGCATCGAAGTCATGCAGTTTGCCAAGCTGCCCATTGTCGATAATCCGGTATTGAAGGCCTAGGATTAAAAAGCACGCCTCCTAGGTTTTCGAAAACTTTGTAAGTCTGCTTCAAAGTCAGCCGGGCAACAATGCTGGTCCTTGCGGCAATATCCACATTTTCGGTATTGAATTCCAGAAAAGGAGCAGCCACATGAAGAATGCAACAGTCGTTTTTAGGCCATTGTCTTGTCAAAATAACAGGATAAAGTCGATTATCCCCATGTGTAAAACTTTTCCACATCAGTGCACAGGTTGGCGCTTATTTTGTTAAATTCGCAAGGTTATAACAATACCTAATTTAAATTTCGTTTTTAACGAACATTATTATTTATGGCAGAAGATTTAGAAAATCAAGAGAACGACAAGATAGTCCCGATTAACATAGACGAGCAGATGAAATCTGCCTACATCGACTATTCGATGTCCGTTATCGTAAGCAGGGCCCTGCCCGATGTACGCGACGGTTTAAAGCCGGTACACCGCCGTGTGCTGTACGGGATGCTGGGTTTGGGTTTAGGTGCCGGAAAACCATATAAAAAATCTGCACGTATCGTAGGTGAGGTACTGGGTAAGTACCACCCGCATGGCGATTCGTCGGTTTACATGACCATGGTGCGTATGGCACAAGAGTGGAGCCTGCGCTACCTGATGGTAGACGGACAAGGAAACTACGGTTCGGTTGACGGCGATTCGCCGGCAGCGATGCGTTACACCGAAGCGAGATTCAGCAAGCTTGCCGAAGAAATGGTAGCGGATATCAACAAAGATACCATCGATTTTCAGTTCAACTTTGACGATACCGAACAAGAACCAACCGTTCTTCCTTCTAAAGTTCCCAACTTATTGATTAACGGCTCGTCTGGTATTGCCGTAGGTATGGCAACCAACATGGCGCCGCACAACCTTACCGAAAGTATCAATGCCACGGTGGCTTACATCGACAACAATGAAATTACCATTGCCGAGTTGATGAAGCATATCAAAGGCCCTGATTTCCCAACGGGAGCAATCATATACGGCTATAACGGCGTTCAAGAAGCCTTCGAAACCGGCAGGGGCCGTATCGTGATGCGTGCCAAAGCCGAGATAGAGAGCAACCGTGACCGCGAAAGCATTGTGGTAACCGAAATACCTTACCAGGTAAACAAAGCCCAAATGATTGAGCGTACCGCCGAACTTATTGGCGAGAAGAAAATCGAGGGTATTTCGAACATCAAAGACGAATCGAATAAAGACGGTATCCGTATCGTTTACGAAATCAAGCGCGATGCCAATGCAAGCATCGTATTGAATAACCTGTTTAAGCAAACCGCTTTGCAGACCTCGTTCAGCGTAAACAACATTGCGCTAGTTAACGGCCGTCCGCAGTTGCTTAACCTTAAAGATATCATCCGTCACTTTGTAGACCACCGCCACGATGTAGTGATCCGCAGAACCAAGTTCGAGTTGGCTGAGGCCGAAAAACGTGCCCATATTTTAGAAGGCTTGTTAATCGCCCTCGATCATATTGAAGAGGTTATCAAACTGATTCGTGCATCGAGCACGCCAGAAGAGGCGAGGGTAGGCTTGATGGAAAAATTCGGCCTGAGCGATATTCAGGCACGTGCCATCCTCGACATGACCTTGCGTAGGTTAACCGGACTGGAGCGCGACAAGATCAAAGAAGAATATGCCGAATTGATGAAAACCATCGAATATTTGAAATCTATTTTGGCCGACGAAGGTTTGCGTATGCAGATCATCAAAGATGAATTGGCCGAAATGGCTGACAAATATGGCGATGAGCGCCGTACCACCATCGTTCATTCTGCCGAAGACATGAGCATGGAAGACTTTATCGAAGACGAAGAAGTAGTGATTACCATCTCGCACGAAGGCTACATCAAACGTACGCCTGCTACAGAATACCGTACGCAAAGCCGGGGCGGCAAGGGCTCAAAAGGCAGCGATTCGAGAAACGAAGACTTTATCGAACACCTGCTGATTGCCTCTAACCATAACTATATGCTGTTCTTTACCGAAGCCGGACGCTGTTTCTGGCTCAGGGTTTACGAAATTCCAGAAGGAAGCAGAACCAGTAAAGGCAGGGCCTTACAAAACATCATCAATATTCCGAAAGAAGAAAAAGTTAAGGCTTACATCAAGGTAGTTAACCTGAAAGACCAAGAGTACCTAGAGAATAACTTCATCATCATGTGTACCAAAAAAGGTACCATCAAGAAAACATCGCTAGAGGCTTATTCGAGGCCGCGGGTTAACGGTATCAATGCCATCAACATTAATGAAGGCGACCAATTGCTAGAGGCCAGCTTGACTACCGGAAGTAGCGAAATCGTAATGGCATTGCGTTCGGGAAGGGCCATCCGCTTCAATGAAAGCACCGTGAGGCCAATGGGCAGAACCGCTACGGGCGTAAGGGGCGTAACCTTAGCGCATGATCAAGATGAAGTAGTTGGCATGATTGCTGTAGACGATAAAGAAGCTACTGTTT
This sequence comes from Pedobacter sp. ASV12, assembly GCF_016429155.1. Classification (GTDB taxonomy): domain Bacteria; phylum Bacteroidota; class Bacteroidia; order Sphingobacteriales; family Sphingobacteriaceae; genus Pedobacter. The sequence continues at coordinate 51,116 of NZ_JAELUC010000012.1, forward strand.
TGGTGGTGTCGGAAAAAGGCTACGGCAAACGTACCGATATTGACGATTACCGCGTAACCAACAGGGGAGGTAAAGGGGTTAAAACCATTAATATTACCGATAAAACCGGCTCGCTGGTAGCCATTAAGAACGTAACCGATGCCGACGATTTGATGATTATCAACAAATCAGGTATCGTAATCAGGATTGTGGTAAGTGAGCTGAGGGTAATGGGGAGGGCTACGCAAGGGGTTCGTTTGATTACTTTAAAAGGTAATGACGAGATTGCTTCGGTAGCCAAGATCCAGCATGAAGACGAAGAGGAGGAAACAGAAGGAAATGTAACCGACTCTGCAACAGGGGCCGACGAAAATCCAGAGAATAATAACAATACTGCTGCCGAAGGCGAAACAGCGGATAATTAATATAATTTCGAAAAAAACTAAAGAATAATGAAAAAATTGCTTTTAAGTACATTGCTTGTAGGTGTTGCTACGCTTGCAAATGCGCAAAAGAGTGAAGTAAACGAGTCGCAAAAATCGTGGAACTTGTACGTAACAATGATCAGCTCCCAAGGCTATGCCAAATCTATGGATGCGCTTAACAAAGGCCTCGCCCATACCGATCTGGCTATTGCCAACGAAAAATCTAAGGTGATGCCTGAAGCCTGGTCTTACAGGGCCCTGCTTTCTTCGGAGATTTCGAGGTTGGATACTGTTGACGTAAACAATGCCTTGAGCAAACAAAAAATTGCCGAAGAAGCTATCGGCAAAGCCAAGACTTTAGATACCAAAGGCAGCGAAAAAGACAATATTGCTACAGCTGAGATCAACCTTATCAATGCCAAAAGAAACAGGGGGGTTAGAGCCTACAACAATAAAGACTATGCTGGTGCCATGACTATCTTTAAAGAGTTGCTGGCCGCTAATCCAAAGGATACCGCCATGTACATCAATGTTGGGGTAACAGCCAATTTAACTGGCAAATATCAGGAAGCCGTAGATAATTTCAAGAAAGTTGTAAGTTTAAATGTACCCGAGTCTAAGGATTTCTACATCCAGATCATTAACCTGCAAACCGATAAGCTGAAAGATACCACAGCGGCTTTGGCTACCATTCAAGAAGCTTTGGCCAAATTCCCTAACGAAGCCAACTTTATTGGTGCAGAAACGGATTTGTACATTGCCAAAGGCGATATCGTAAAATCTCAGGAATCGTTGGCCAAGCTGATTGCCAAAGATCCCAGCAAAGAAGTTTACCATTACCTGATGGGCGATACCTATTATAAACAAGCTTTGGCCGTTCAGGAAACAAGAAATAAGCTTGATGCCAAAAAAACGAAAGAATATGATGCGCTTTCGGCTAAAATCGTAGCCTTGATCGACCAATCGATCCCATTTTACAAAAAAGCGCTGGATATTAATCCGAAATATGTACCGGCTTTGGAAACCTTGAAGCAAATCTATGCTTTCAAAAACGATACAGCTAATTGGGAAGCCATCAAGAAAAGATTGGATGCCATTCCGGCAAACTAGGAATAGCTTAAAGCCTAAAGGAAAGAGGGATAAATTTTTTTATCCCTCTTTTTTGTTATTTTTGTTGACCAACACCCCCTGTGAAGCATGAATCATAAATTTATATTTGCCCTTGTTTTCGTTTGTTTAGCCCATATTAATCAGAGCTTTGCCCAAAAATCGCAGATCCAGGTGGCACAGAACAGCGTAGGCAAGCTGCAGGTCAGTATCGCCAACAAGGAAGACGCCAAAAAGCAGCTGGCTGTTATAGGAGAGGGGATTAAGGCGGTAGAAGCAGCCCAGAATGATAAAAAAACCAAGAACTGGCCCGAAACATGGTCGATCAAAGCGTACCTGAGCTCTTATGTGGCCCTGATTGACGACAACGAAACCAATGCCGACAAATATTACGGACTGGCCACAGAGGCACTGGAAAAAGCCAAAGAACTTGATAAATACCAGGCCAATTCTACCTTGATCAAGGCAGCGCATTATAACATCATGATCAAAAAGCAGGCTGAAGGGAACAAGGCTTTCCAGCAGAACGATTTCATGACGGCTTTTGGCTTGCTCAAACAGGTAAGCGATTACCTGCCTACAGATACGGCCATTGCGGTAAATGTGGCATTGTGCGCCCAAAACATCCAATCGTACGATGAGGCGCTGACGTATTTTAAGAGGGCTAAAGACAATGGCATCAAAAATCCGATTGTTTTTCAACAAATGGCCAGCATTTATGCCTCTAAATTTGAAAGCGAAATGGCTATCAGGATGTTGGAAGACGGCCTAAAGCTTAATCCTTACCATCCGTTTCTGACCAACGATTACATCAACTTGTTGTTGGACAACGAAAAATATACGCAGGCAGCCAAAATCATCGAAGGTTCTATAGCCACGGAAAAAAGGAACAAGCTGTTGCTGTTTTTATATGGCTATTTGCAACAATCGCAACTGAACAACAGCACGGGCGCCGAAGCCACTTATAAAAAAGCATTGGAAGTTGACCAGAATTATTTTGATGCTTTGTATCAGTTGGCCTTGGTTTACGTTAACAATGCCAATACCGGATTGAAGGAAAAAAACAAGCAAAAATTCAATTCTTATGTGAACCGTGCCGAATTTACTTTGTTGCGTGCGCACGAGATCAACCCGAACGATAAGAATACCGTACAATTGCTCATTGAAATCTATACCCGTAAAGACAGGTTAGATAAGGTACAGGAACTCAAAAGAAAACTCAACGAATTTTAAGTGGCCGAGATGGTCAAAATAGAAGAGGAGATTATTGTTGGAATTATTAGTTAACATAACATAAATTATAGGACAATAAATTACACTATAATATTTAGCCAATCAGCATGGTAACGTGCCTAATTTCCTTAAGCCGATCGGCTATCAACGAAGAAAAGCTCCTTACGCCACGCGATAGAGCTGCTTTTTGTCTCAAATACACCTGTCAATCGTCTTTTTTATACCGTCGTTATTATTTTGCTAAACAATAGCTTTGTAAAAAGGTTATATTAACCGGCAATCTTAATGATTTACCCTTAACCAAAAAATGATGAAACCAAAAATGATTTGGGCCAATTTGGCCGTAAGCGATCTCGAGCGAACCACGGCATTTTATAGCGCACTGGGTTTTAAGCCCAATGGCTCGAATAGCGAATTAACGAGCTTCATATTTGCCGAGAACAATTTTATTATTCATTTTTTCCTGAAGGATATCCTCGAAAAAAATACCAAGAGCAAGTTCGCTGATCCACAACAGGCAAATGAAATTATATTCACGATTTCTGCGTCAAGCAAAGCACAAACAGACGATTGGGCCAAAGAAGTAGAAAATGCGGGCGGAAAACTGATCACCAAGCCCGATGAGTTTGGTGATGGATATTACGGCTTTGTTTTTGCCGATCCGGATGGCCACCGCTTTAACGTTTTTTACATGTAAAATGGCTAATTTTCGATAACGATTGAGGTATAAAAGCTATTCAGTTCCCAACCTAAAAACTGGTATAAGGATCTGCCTTCTTCGGTGGCTACCAAGAAATTCTTGAAAATACCTTTCGATAAGGCAATTTGTTCAAGTTCTTTCATCAACAAGCCGGCTAGCCCCCTCCTTCTGTACGCTGTTTCAGTTTTTATCCGGTCGTAAACAGCCAAGTCATCAACGAGTACAAGATGGCCTGAGGCTGCCAAATCGCCATTTAGAGCGATGATTTTTAGGGTCGAAACTGCACCTGAATAATCAAATTTTAATCGAAAGCCTTCGGGCAGTTCGGTATTGGGCATTTTCATGGGCTCAAGGCACGACATCATATACCCTTGGGGCTGTATAACCCATTTTTCAGGTATTTTGCCATGCAATGCCGTTGGCGGCGCGCACACTTTAAGAAATACCCAGGGCTCATCGATATGATTAGCCAGCTTGAGGAAATCTTTGTTAAGTTGCGGAAATACATAGCGTATCTTCTGCTTTTCGTAACCTACGTTTACCTTAAAACCCGATTTGAATGGAATCGGTAAAGGCAGTTTTCTCGATAAACACCAGGCTTTGAGCCATTGTTCTAAAATAAGCGGGGAAATAGGATGAGCCATCCCCTAAAAATAACTAATCAGCCATTAAAAGAATAACAAATAAGGCAATAACTCGACCATCGTTTTACAATTAAGCTTCTCATTGATGTTTTTCCGGTGCGTTTTAATGGTATAGCACGACACACAAAGCATATCGGCAATGGCTTCGTTGCTGTAGCCTTGCAAAATATGGTGCAAGACCTGTTTTTCGCGACGGGTTAGCTGCTCGAAACTTGCTTTGTTCGAGCCCAGAAAATCCAGCTGTTTGGTCAGTACATTGGTCAGCTTCCGATAAATTGCCAAATCCTCGATAGCAATCTCCAAACTGATAACGGCCTTTTGGCCATTCACCAAGGCAAGCTGCCAATCGTTGTTCGGGACAAGCGTGGTTAAGGTTTCCATTTGGGGTCGATTTTGTTTGGGTTTGCATTGAATTTAGCGGTTTTGGCTGCAGCATTTGAAAGCCAATTTGCCTGTTTGCCCTATAGCTTTGCCAAACCTGCTTTTCGCTTTGTGAAATTTAAGGCATCCACTTATTTTTTTCCTATTTTTAAGATGTGATGCCCTCTCCTGCCAAATATTGGTGCCTGCTGCTTGTCGGGTTGTGTATGTCGGCTTTTGCCTATGCGCAAAAACAGGGACAGCAACGGATAGATTCGCTGCAGCGAAAGCTTCCTTTACTGACCAACGATAGCGACAAGGTTATTGCCTTGAGCCACATTTCATTTGCTTATTTTCCTATTGATCCAAGGCAAGGCATTGCTTATGGCGAAAAATGCCTGCAACTGGCCAGGCGCATCGGTTTTGGCAAAGGCGAAGCATTGGCTTACAATGCATTAGGCGCAAATTATTGGGCCAAGCGCAATTTTTTAAAGGCGCAAGATTATTACCTCAAGGCCCTAAAGATCAATACGAGGCTTAAAGACAAGGCACAGATGGCACGTAATATCCACAACATAGCCGATATCTATTTGCGTTTTGATCCGAATAAAGCCCTGGGCTATTATCAAAAAGCAGTAGCTATTGCACGCGAAATCAATGATCAGGAAAAGATTTTGGGCTATCAAGCCAATATTTCCAGCGCTTACCAGATTCAGGGAAATTATTCGGAGGCCTTAAATTACCTGCAAAAATCGGTAGACCTGGCCAAAAAGCTCCACCGCCAAAGAGATGTGGCGGCCTACGAAAGCCTGATGGGAATTATCGAAATGGAAACAGGCCATTACAACCGGGCGCTGCAATTGGCTACCGATGCCTTGTCGATTTTTAGACAGATCGCCGCAACCAATCCGGCCAAAGATGATATTCCCCGCACGCTGCTCAACATAGCCAAAATCTATGGCAGGAAAAACGATTCGAAAAATGCGCTGCTCTATAACCAGGAGGCTTTCCGCTTGTTCGATCAGCTGCCGGGCAACATGGGCAAGGATTATGCAGCCGAATGCCAGAACAACATCGGTCAAATTTACCTCAACCTGGTGTCTGTAAAAATAAAACCAGACACAAAGTATGTTCAAGATACGGTACTAAAAAGCCAGTTGCGCCACTCGGAAGTCGCTTTTCGGAAATCCATTTCCATTTCGCTCCTAGCCAAGCAATGGGACGCGCTGACCATTGCGCAGCATGGTTTGGTTAAGGTACAGAAATTATTGGGCCAGCCTTATGCCGCCTTAGCTACCTATGAGGATTATTCGGATTTTAAAGACAGTGTTTACAATGCGGAAATGAACAAAAGCATTGCGCTGCATCAAATGGATTTCGAATACAATCAAGAAAAGGATTCTTTAAATACACTGAATAAATTGCAGGCCAGTAAAATTCAGTTCCTCGACCAGCAAAGGGTGTTAGACCATTTAAAAGTAAAGCAGCAATGGCTCTATTTTTTTCTCACGCTGATTATATTCTGCCTCATTGCCTTTTATTTCCTTTACAGGTACAGGTTAGCACAGGTACGCCTGAATAATGATTTGCACAACGAGAAAATGAACAAGCAGCTGCAAGAGGCCGAGTACAAAAAAAACATGAACCAGAACACCCTCGCTACGCTTATTTCGCAAATGAATCCGCATTTTATCTTTAATGCCTTAAATACCATCCAGAGCTACATCTATTCGGACAATAAAAAATTGGCTGGCGAGTACTTAGGCAAGTTTAGCGACCTGACCAGAAAAATATTAGACAACAGCAACAAAGCTACCATATCGCTGGCCGAAGAACTGGCCCTGCTCAACTTGTATCTCGATATCGAAAAAACAAGGTTTGGCGAAGAGCTCAATATTGTTTTAAGGGTATCGCCTGCCATTGATCCCGAAAATTTCTATATCCCTCCCATGCTGATCCAACCCTTTGTAGAAAATGCCATTAAACATGGACTTATGCACAGCAACAACACAAAGCAACTGCTGATTGAAATAAACGTACCCAACCAAATCGAGGATACGCTTGAAATCATTATAGATGACAACGGCATTGGTCGCGAGCAGAGCAAATGGCTCAACAGCAAACGCAATGGTCACCGGTCATTTGCCAACGATGCCAATAAGAAAAGAATCGATATTATTAACCTGCACCTGGAGGCACAAAAAATTGCCCTCGAAATCATCGATAAAAAAGCCGGCGACGGTTCGCCGCTGGGAACCAAAGTTGTATTGCTCATCCCTAATTCTTTAGATTAAATCGCTCAAAATCATGTATAAAGCAATTATTATAGAAGATGAATACCATGCAGCCAAGTTGCTGGAAAGTATGTTGAACGATATAGAACCTTTGGTGCAGGTGGCAGACAAATGTGTAGACCTGCCGTCGGGCGTACGGAGTATCAGGATGCATAAACCAGATGTGGTTTTTCTTGATATAGAACTGCCGGTGTACAGTGGTATTCAGTTGTTGGAGTTTTTTGATCCAAAAGAAATCGACTTCGAAATCATCTTTACCACGGCTTTTAACGAATATGCGCTTAAAGCCTTCGAAATGTGTGCTATCGATTATTTGATGAAACCCTTGCAGGAACACAAACTGAGAGCCGCCATTGAAAAGCTGTCTTCTGCAGCCCATCATACCACCAAAGCGTTGTTGCCTGCATTGAAGCATAATCTTTTAAACAGCGCGCAAAAAAAGATGGTGTTGCCCGTGGCCAGCGGATTTGAAATCGTAGATGTTGAAGACATCTGTTTTTTTAAGGCCGAAGGAAGTTATACACACATCTCCATCAAAGATGGAACCCATCATTTGGTCAGCAAGAATTTGAAGCATTTTGAGCAGCTGCTCGAGGGAACCAAGAACTTTTTAAGGGTACACCGAAGCGTAATGGTCAACGTGCTGTTTATCAAAAAAATAGTACGAAACGTTGGCTATACCATGCTGCTCAACGACAAAACAGAACTACCCGTTGCCGAAGAAAGGGTGCGTGATCTATTGGCTATTTTACAAGAACTATAATAAGCTAATATTTTTAGTTTTTTATTTTTAAATCCGAAGGCAAAATACTAAATTTGTTAGTGTTATGAAAAAGGCAGGCACAGCAGATTTACCTTTGCACCATGGATTTGTTCCCCTATGGCTGGCAGAGCGCATGGCAAAACTGGGTCGTGCCATTGTAGAAGAAATCTTAGCCCATAAGGGAAAAAACGAATTATTGAGCCGGTTGAGCGATCCTTTTTGGTTCCAAAGCTTGGGTGCCGTTATGGGGATGGATTGGCATTCATCGGGTATCACTACCTCGGTAATGGGTGCCCTCAAGCGCAGCATCAATCCCAATGCTAAAGAATTTGGCCTGTATATTTGTGGCGGCAAGGGCAATCAATCTAAATTAGCTCCTAGCCAGTTGCTAAAATACGCCGAATCGAATGGATTGGACGGCAATTCGTTGGTTCGGTCGAGCAAGTTAAGCGCAAAGGTTGATAATACTGCCGTTCAAGATGGTTTTCAGCTCTATCAGCATCATTTTGTGGTCAGCAATGAAGGCAATTGGACAGTTATCCAGCAAGGCATGAGCAATGCCAGTGCCACAGCCCGGCGATACCATTGGCATGCCCCTTCCCTACAGTCGTTTACAGAAGAGCCACACACCTTTGTGTATGGCGAAAATCGTGGGGCTATCCTCAACCTGACCGACAAGCAGGCCCAGCCGCTAAAACAATCCATTATGGATATCGCTTCCGAATCGCCGGTTAAAATGCTTGCCGAAATTGAACAGGTTAAAAGATTGGTGATGCCGAATCATCACGATGTGCGTGCCGAAAACATAGATATGAAACGCTTGGGAGCAGTTTTATGGCTGGCACAGGAAAAAAACGTTGCCAATTTCGAAGAATTGTTGCTTTTAGAGGGTTTAGGTCCTCGAACATTGCAATCGCTGGCTTTGGTAAGCGAAGTGATCCATGGCGGTCCGGCAAGATTTAAGGATCCTGCCCGGTTCTCTTTTGCACATGGCGGCAAAGATGGCCACCCCTTCCCTGTTCCTACCAAGGTGTATGATGAAACCCTTGCCACTTTGCAAAATGCCATCTATAAATCAAAGCTGGGCCGTTCGGAGCAATCGCAGGCCATCAAAGCCCTGTCTAAAATAGCTGCAGGCGTGGAAGACGATTTTGTGCCCAATGGAAATTTCGACGAATTGCTTGCGAAAGAAAGAGCCGATTCGTGGAAATATGGTGGCCGAACGGTTTTTGGGAAGGCCAAATCACCAACATCAACCCAATTAGCCTTATTCTGATGATCGATTACAATCAATTAACCGTACCCGAAGCCATTGCCCTGCAAAAGGAAATGAGAAAGGATCTCCGATTTGAAATCCCAGACCATCAGCCTATCCATACCATTGCCGGAGCAGATATTTCGTACAATAAAGACAGTAACCTGTTTTATGCAGCCATTGTGGTATTGAGCTATCCCCAGATGACTTTGAAGGCCTATTCGCTAGCCACCGGAATTAGCGATTTTCCTTACATACCCGGTTTTTTGGGATTTAGGGAAGTACCAACTTTGCTAAAAGCTTGGGAGCAACTACGCCTTAAGCCCGATGTGGTGGTACTGGATGGACAAGGCATATTGCATCCCAGGAGGATGGGAATTGCTTCACATTTTGGTGTTTTAACCCATCAGGCTACCATTGGTTGTGCCAAAAATTCGCTATATGGCAAATACAAAGAACCCAACGGCCTCAAATATTCTTTTAGCGAAATGCACGAACAGTCAACTTTGCTGGGTTATGCCTTACGCACCAAAGTAAACAGCAAGCCCGTATACATTTCGCCAGGTTATGGACTAAGCTTGCCCAAAAGCCTTTTGATCATGAAACAATGTGTTGGCAAGTACCGAATTCCAGAACCTACGCGATTGGCTCATGAAGTGGTTAATGAGTTTAGGATCGGAAAACTGAAAGCCGGTTTTAAGCTTGTTGAACAAATTCAAGAACTATTTTGAGCCTGATAAACCCAAATCAACTATTTTTACGGCATGACAACTAAAAAATCAACCCTTGGCTTTATATTCATTACCATTTTAATCGATTGTATCGGCTTTGGCATCATTATTCCTGTAATGCCCAATTTGGTTAGGCAACTTTCAGGAAAATCATTAGCCGTAGCTTCAGAATATGGGGGCTTGTTATTGGTGGCTTATGCGGTTGCACAGTTTGTTTTTTCGCCTATTGTAGGAGGCTTGAGTGATAAATTTGGCCGCCGGCCAATTTTGCTCATCTCTTTATTGGGCTTAGGCATTGATTATATCTTGTTGTCGTTTGCCCCAACTATAGCCTGGCTGTTTGTAGGCCGTATTATTGCCGGAATTACGGGGGCAAGTTTTACAACGGCCATGGCTTATATTGCCGATATCAGTACGCCAGAAAAGAAAGCACAGAATTTTGGAATGGTTGGTGTAGCCTTTGGCATTGGATTCATCATTGGCCCCATGATTGGCGGTTTATGTAGCCATTTTGGGCTTCGTGTTCCCTTTATGGTGGCCGCTGGCTTGGCACTTTTAAACTGGCTGTATGGCTATTTCATCTTGCCAGAATCTTTGGCGAAGGAAAAAAGGCGCGAATTTTCCTGGAAAAGGGCTAACCCGGTTGGCTCTTTGGTTAGCGTTTCTAAATACCCAACCATTATAGGGCTGGTTTTTGCCTTGCTATTGCTTTATATTGCCAGTCATTCCGTGCAGTCTAATTGGGGCTATTATGTTATTGAGAAATTCAAGTGGAATGAAGCCATGATTGGGTACTCTTTAACCGTGGTTGGTATTGCCGTTGCCATTGTGCAAGGTGGCCTGATTAGGATTGTCATTCCTAAAATTGGCAATAAAAAAGCCATCATTTTAGGGATGTCGCTCTATATTATTGGTTTTTCCTGCTTTGCTTTTGCGCCCAACGGCTTAATGATGATGATTTTTATTCTTCCTTATTGTTTAGCGGGTATTGGAAATCCAGCTATGCAAACTATCATTTCCAATCAGGTACCTGATAATGCCCAAGGCGAAATCCAAGGTATCCTGACCAGCATGCAAAGCGCAGGTGCTATCATTGGCCCATTTTCAATGGCTTATATTTTTGCGTATTTCATAGGAAACAATCATGGTATTTATTTTCCCGGTGCTCCTTTCATTTTTAGTGCGCTACTGACCTTGGTGGCCTTGTGCATCATTGTTGCTACGCTCAGAAAACACCATTAGAGCAGTTCGTTGGCCAGGTTGGCCAGTTCGCTCCTTTCTCCTTTTTGCAGGGTAATGTGTGCGTAGAGCGGGTGCTTTTTGGCGTTTTCGATGAGGTAAGAAAGTCCGTTGCTTTCCGAATCGAGGTAAGGCGTGTCAATTTGATAGATATCTCCCGTAAAAACGATTTTGGTATGTTCTCCGGCCCGCGAAATAATGGTTTTGATTTCGTGCGGGGTAAGGTTCTGAGCCTCGTCAATAATAAAAAATATCTTGGTAATGGTTCGTCCGCGGATAAAGGCCAAGGGCGCAATTTCTATTTTTTCGGTACGGATCAGCTCGTCGATCTTGGCCAGCATCTTGTCGTCGCCGTTAAACTGCTCCTTGATAAATTTGAGGTTATCCCATATCGGGGCCATGTACGGATCTACCTTGGCTTTCACGTCGCCCGGCAAAAAACCGATGTCCTTATTACTGAGCGGCACAATGGGTCTGGTAATGTAAATCTGCCTGAAATCCTTCCGTTGCTCCAAAGCACTAGCCAGGGCCAGCAGGGTTTTTCCGGTACCTGCATTGCCTTGTATGGTAACCAGCTTAATGTCGGGATTAAGCAGGGCATCAATGGCAAAGGCTTGTTCGGCATTGCGCGGAGAAATATTGAAAACTGGTTCCTGATTTACCAAACGGAGGGTTTTGGTAACTGCACTATAAGCCGCAATGACGGTTCTTTTCTTGTTTTTTAAACTGTAGAAATGATTGGAATCCTTATAAGGCAGCTCCAAACCGGATGCTTCCACAATCGTGTTTTTTTTAATATCGTCGAGGAGTTCGAGCGGAACATCTTTCAATTCGGTTTTACCACTGTACAGCTCATCGGCATTTTTGATTTTGCCGGTTTCGTAGTCTTCAGCATGCAGGTTAAGCGATTTGGCCTTTAGCCTGAGGCAAATGTCTTTAGAGACGAGAATGACCTTTTGCCTTGGATTCTCTTCTTGCAGGGCTAATGCGGTATTTAGAATGCGGTGATCGAATTTGCCTTCGCCAAAGAGTTTTTCGGCATCCATACTTTTGGGACTTTCATTCAGTACCACCTTGAATTTACCCAAACTGTTTTTGCGCAAAGAGAACCATTCATTGATCAGGTGTTTTTTTGAGGCTTGATCGATGATTCTGATGAAGTTCCTGGCTTCGAAATTGCGCGTGTCGTTGCCGCTTTTAAAATTATCGAGCTCTTCTAAAACCAATACAGGAACGGCTACATCGTGTTCCTGGAAATTGTTGACTGCATCGTGATCGTATAAAATAACCGAAGTGTCGAGTACAAATATTTTTTTTGACGGACTGGAATCTGGTTTGCTCTTCGTGGACATAACGTAAATTTAAGCTTTATCAGCAAAAAAAATAGATTTTTTATTCGTACATGCCTTATGGTATTCTGTTCTGAAATCTCCCAAAAAGCAAAGCAAATCTGACAGAACGTCGAAAGACTAAAGTCGGTTTATAACAAATAAAGTCTCACGACGGCATTTTTATAAAGAATGAAGCCACTCAGAAATCAGATCATTTGAAAGAACAGATGGATTTGGAGAGAGCTCAGGTCGCAAGACCCATATTGATTTGAACAGCTCGTATCAAACATTATTGCAGACTGTGGCATTTTACGGAGT
>NZ_JAELUC010000130.1 GCF_016429155.1 Pedobacter sp. ASV12
AGATGTGTATAAGAGACAGGGTATGGCGTTTAAGATAGGAGTAGGTGCATTTGGAGGTTTGTTTCCTGATCAATCTGAAATGGATTATGGCTTTGGCGGCAGCTTGCGTTTGCAGTACGATTTGAGCAAAAATGTGGCATTAACGGCTTCGGGTGGCTATACCAAGCTTAAATGGAAAAACAGTCCTTTAGACTTTTCCTTTATTCCTTTAATGGGCGGCGTTAAGGTATTTGCCATCGAAAGAATGTACCTAAGTACAGGTTTGGGCACTGGTTTAGCCATTAAGGATGGCGCCAAAATGAATTTCATTTATACGGGAGGCTTGGGCTATGAATTTGCCAAGGGCTTTGATATTGCTGCAAGATATGAAGGTTACGTCAACGATAGTTCGTCATCTCTCTACTTTATGAAAACCGGCCAATACACACTTAGTTTAGGCTATAATTTCAAATTGTAGCCGTTTTCTAATCTCATTTTAATTAAAATCTAATTTAAAAGTCAAGCCTTCAAAATTTTGAAGGCTTTTTTGCTATTTTAGAATTATAAATGCTATTTTGAGCAAAAAACAAAATCTATGCAATTACGCCTCTGTTTCCGACAAAACATGGTGTAATCGTTAACCAAATAGAAACATCAGATGAGAAATTATTTCGGGGTTGCAGCCCTTATGGTATTGGCGGCTTGCCAAACCAATACCAATTCATCAGGCACTACCACCAAAGACAGCACAGCCAAAACAGTTGCCGTAGCTACTGCGGCCACCATCACTTTCAAAGATGCAAAGCTACAGGATATCTATCATGACTATATCGTATTGAAAGATGCTTTGGTAGCCACTAAAATGACTGATGCCCAAACAGCCGCGCAAAAGCTGGCAGGCTCGTTAAAAACCTTTAATGGTTGCGAGAATACAGCCGTAACGGCCCAAAAAATTGCCGATGCCAAAGATATTGTTGTCCAGCGGAAAGAGTTTACGGCTCTGAGTTCAGACGTTATCGCCTTGTTTAAGCATGCCGCATTGACCAAAGGAACCATTTTTGTACAGCATTGCCCTATGGCCAACAAAGGCGATGGGGGAGATTGGCTTTCGTCTGAAAAGAAAATCCAAAATCCATACTATGGCAGCGAAATGTTGGAGTGCGGTGCGGTAACCGAAGAAATCAAAGCCAAATAATTTCAGTGTAAAAACCTTGGTTTTTGGCCTAAATTAACAATAACTTAACAGTTTTGTTAGGTTAGGAACCCTCAATTTAAATTCAGATTAACTATTTTTGTTATTTATAAATTATAAGATATATGTCAGCTATTGCAGAAATTAAGATAGACGGTAAGACCTACGAATTTCCGGTTATTACTGGAACCGAAGGAGAGAAGGCCATCGATATTTCAAAATTAAGAGACCTTACAGGTCACATTACTTTAGATTTAGGTTATAAGAACACAGGTTCTACCAAAAGTGCCATTACTTTTTTGGATGGCGAAGAAGGCATTTTGAAATACCGTGGCTACCCGATTGAGCAATTGGCGGAAAAATCTACTTTTTTGGAAGTAGCCTATTTGTTGATTTATGGTGTTTTGCCTAAAAAAGAAGAACTGGAAGATTTTCAAAAGCAGATCAGCAGACACACCCTGATCCATGAGGATATGAAAAAATTCTTAGATGGCTATCCGTCTAAATCACATCCGATGGCTCAATTGGCTTCGTTGGTTTGTTCGTTGTCAACTTTCTACCCCGAGTCGCTTAACGCCAACTCATCTAAAGAGGAAATGAACCTGACCATGATCAAGTTGCTGGCCAAGTTCCCAACTATTGTGTCTTTCATCTATAAAAAATCGTTAGGCCATCCGCTGATCTACCCTAAAAACAAGTTCGATTATGTAACCAACTTTCTGCACATGATTTTTGGTCAGCGCACAGAAGACGTAGAAATCGATCCTGTGGTAGTAAGCGCCATGAATACCCTGCTTATTTTGCACGCAGACCACGAACAAAACTGTTCGGCCTCTACGGTTAGGATGGTAGGTTCGTCTGATTGTAACCTTTACGCTTCGATATCAGCTGGTATTTCGGCGCTTTGGGGTCCGTTGCATGGCGGGGCCAACCAGGCGGTAATCGAAATGCTAGAGCTGATTAAAGCAGACGGCGGCGATACCGAAAAATGGATCAATAAAGCTAAAGACAAAAACGATCCTTTCCGTATGATGGGCTTTGGGCACCGTGTTTATAAAAACTTCGATCCTAGGGCAAGAATCATTAAAAAGGCCTGCGACGATATCCTGGAGAAATTAGGCATCAACGATCCGGTACTGGAAATTGCCAAAAAACTGGAAGAGGCAGCCCTGAACGATCCTTACTTCATCGACCGCAAGCTTTATCCTAACGTAGATTTCTATTCGGGCATTATCTACAGGGCTTTGGGCTTCCCAACCGATATGTTTACCGTATTGTTTGCCTTGGGCCGTTTGCCGGGATGGATTGCGCAGTGGAAAGAAATGCACGAAAACAAAGAGCCAATCGGCCGTCCGCGCCAAGTATACGTAGGCGACGTGAACATGGAGTTTGTGCCAATCGACAAAAGATAAAATCGAGAAATAGATCCATCAAAAAGGCCGATGCAATTTGCATCGGCCTTTTTGATTTTTGGTACCAGCCAATTACATGGCCAGGTAGTAGATCACGTTGACGATGATGACTTCGGTAATTTTAATGGAAATGCCATAAAGTACAAAAATCCAGATCATCCGCCAAATGGTGGTTTTGCGCTTTCTTTGGTAAAATAGCGTTAATGCCTTATACATATACCACAAGATCCAGCCCAGCATGGCTACGTTGATCAAATCGCTGATGGTTGAATGTGGCCCGAAGATGTATTTGGTTAAGGTTTGTGTGATGATCGAGATCAAAAAGAACGCCGTCATACCATGGATGGTAAAAATGAGGTGGTCCATGTAATAGATATGGTTCTTCCTAAAATTGACCATGATAAAAAGCGCCATTAAAGGCATCAGCAGGAAGTACTGCTTAGGCCTGTTGTGTTCGAGCTTTTCGTTAATGAGCTCAGAGTTCTCGCCAATGCCGAAGCTTCTCTTTTTAACGAAGCGTTGAAACCAGCCGTCGCGCTGCAGCAGGGGAAGCTTGTTTTGGCGCGCCAGGTAGGCTTCGTAGGTGCTGTCGTTGCGTACGGTGTGTATTTCCTTGTATTTGTCGATTGTTTTGGCCAGCACATCTGATTTATTCGCTTTGTATTGCGAATCAAGTTTTTGCAACACAAATTCCTGGTTTTTGAAACTCATTTTCCTGAATTGTTCTCGCTCCAGTTGCGCAGCAATGGTTTGGGTTGCTTTTTTGCCGATAGCCTTGTCAAGACCGGCATCTGCCAATACATTGTTGATGCTGTCGACGGTTTTGTCATTCTGCCCAATGGCTTTTTCGGTTTGTGTTTCTACTTCGGGTTTTTCGTGGCGTTTAGGCGAATAGGCGACCAAAAAGTAAATAATTGACACAAAGATGTACATGTTTACCGGGTTGATGTACCTGGCCCGTTTGCCAGCCAAATAATCGAGCGTTACCTGTCCTGGCTTGGTAAGCAGGGGACTCAGCGTCTTGAAAAACTTGTTGTCGAAATGGAAATAGTGGGCAATGCTATGGGTAATGAAATGCCATAAATTTTCCTTGAGTTCCAGGTTGGCTTGCCCGCATCTGCTGCAGTAATGTTCTTCTACATGGAAGCCACAGTTGAGGCAGGTATGATCTTTTCTATATTTTCCGGCAGACATTTAACGTTATTTAAGGAGTATTAAGCCATAGCAAAGCTAACGGCTATAATGATCAAGAAACAAAGGGTAAATACAAAAGTATAACAGAAGCTTAAAAAGAATATTTTGAGCACCGTTATCCATCTGCTGCTGTTGTAGAAGGTACGCAACGAGCGGTATACATACCAGATGATATAGATGGTGCAACCAAATTCCAGCCAGCCACTGATGTCGTAAACAAAGCCGAACAGCCACCTAAGCAGCATCGTAATCAGGACACTCAGAAAAATAGCCGAATGCAGGTGGAAGGAATAAATGAGGTGTTCGTAATAGTATTTGTTCTTGTTGATGTAGACCAGTTTGAGGATCAGCGCAAACATAGGCAACAACAAGAACATCATTTTAGGAATGTTATGCATCAGATCCTCCATGAATTTCTTTTGCGGATCTTCATATTGGTTCAGCTCTATGCTTCTTTTTACAAAATAGTGCTTGATAAAGCCGTCTCTCTTTGCAGCTGGCAGGGCCGCTTGGTGTTTTTCGTAGTCGGCTACGGTAGAGTCTTTTCCGGACAATTTGGAAAATCCCCATTTCCCCTTTTTTCTGCCTTCGTCGAGGTTGATTTCGATATTTTCGTCTTTATCGGCATCAATATTCTTTTTGGCTTCCTTCATGATGCTGTCTTTTATGCTCGCATTCATCGGAACGTACTGGATGGCATCTTCAACTGCCTTTAATTTATCTTTTTGCAGGCTGTCTTTTTTGCTGAGTGGCACTGTAGCCGTTGCTTTTTTGGGTGCCGGCTCTTTTTTCTCCTTTTCGCCTCCCCCTAAAATAAACAGGAAGAAAACAATACTGACAAAAATATACAGACGGATAGGGTGGATAAACGAAACCCTTTTGCCGGCTACGTATTCCTTGGTCAGCTGGCCCGGTTTAAGCAATAGCGGTTTTAGGGTCTTGAAAAACTTATGCTCAAAGTGAAAATAATCTGCTATGGCATGGGAAACCATGTGAAAGGCATCTTCCTTGACCACAATGTTTTCCTGGCCGCAATGCGGGCAGAAATGCTCTTCTACAATATGGCCACAATTTAAACAGTCTTTTTCTTTTCTGAGTTTTACGGATGACATCTGCTGGGTAGGGATATTAGTGGGTAATGGCTTCGATTACTTTGGCCTCGGCTTTGGTATGTTTATGTTTAAAGAAGATGACAAACAGCACGGTAATTACTAAGGCATAAATGGTAAATGAAAGCCAGATGTCATGCCAGTTTTTTACTTCAATGGCTTTGCTCAGGTTACCGTTGGCAAGCACTTCGATACCTTGGTTTTTTAAGAATTGGATCAAATGCGAATCCTTGACATCGGAGCCTACCAGATTGGCCAAAGGCTGAACGGCGGTGAAGCTGGTGGTAAAGTACTTCTGGATCATCCAGCCCGAAACCAAGCTGCCCAAAATGGCACCGAAGCCATTGGTCATCATCATGAACAGGCCTTGTGCAGAAGAACGGGTTTTAGCGGTTGTTGAGCTTTCTACAAACAAAGAACCCGAAATGTTAAAGAAATCGAAGGCCATGCCGTATACAATGCACGATAGGATAATCATCCAAAGTCCACCAGTTGGGTTGCCATAGGCAAACAAACCAAACCTGAATACCCAAGCTACCATTGCTATTACCATTACCTTTTTGATGCCATAACGTTTTAAAAAGAATGGAATGGCCAAGATGAATAGGGTTTCAGAAATCTGCGAAATCGACAAAATGATGGTCGAGTACTTGATTACGAACGACTCTGCATAGGCAGGAAACATCTTAAATTCATCTAAAAATACGTCACCATAAGCGTTGGTCAATTGCAAAGCGCCACCCAGAAACATCGAAAAGATAAAGAAAACAGCCATTTTATAGGTGCCAAACAATTTGAAGGCTTCCAAGCCGATCTTTTGGACAAATGATTTTTTTTCACTGGTTCTTTGAGGCGGACATTTAGGCAGGGAAAAAGAATAGATGCCCAATGCCAAGGCGCTGATACCTGCAATGTAAAACTGGTTTACGCTAGCTTTATTGCCGGTAAGATTGGTGATCCACATAGCCACAATAAAGCCAATGGTACCCCAAACACGGATGGGCGGAAAATCTTTGACCACATCGAGGCCACCCGATTTGAGCGTAGTATAGGATATGGAATTGCTTAATGCAATGGTTGGCATATAGAAGCACATGGCAATGAGTATGATCCAGAAAAAGGTATGCGGGTCGTTTACCTGTGGAAGGTAAAACATGGCTCCGGCATAAAGAATATGCAGAATGGCATATAGTTTTTCGGCATTGAGCCATTTGTCGGCAATAATACCCCTGTCTCTTATACACATCTAAAAGGGGGGGGGGGGGGGGGGGGGGGGGGGGGGGGGGGGGGGGGGGGGGGGGGGGG
>NZ_JAELUC010000131.1 GCF_016429155.1 Pedobacter sp. ASV12
CCCCCCCCCCCCCCCCCCCCCCCCCCCCCCCCCCCCCCCCCCCCCCCCCCCCCCCCCCCCCCCCCCCCCCCCCCCCCCCCCCCCCCCCCCCCCCCCCTACCCATGTCGTGGTTCGTCGGCAGCGTCAGATGTGTATAAGAGACAGGCCTTTACGTCTTGTGTATCGCTGGGGTAGACGCTTTGCAGGTATTGGGCAGCCTCGGCCAAAACCAGCCTGATTACCAAGAAGAAAATAATTCTTCAGGGGTCAAGAACACATCCAATGTATGGATGGGAATTTTTAATCTCTTTCCGCACGGGTACAAACACCGTAATAGGTGTTGATAGTCCAGATGTTCATGTAACCGGCTTTACCTACTCGTCGACTTCTGCAACGGCATCAACCATCACGGTAAACGATTTTCAGATCAGTCTTTTGGAAACTACCGGTCCTATTGATGCCTCGGGCGACTATACCGTTTTTTAAGCTCAAGTCATTCCCACAAAAAAACCTCATAGCCATCAACTATGAGGTTTTTTATTTGTAAAACCAGCATATTTTAGGTTTATTGGTATGTTCCGTTTTTAAACCTTAATATTTTTGCTGTTGTTTTTGAAGTTATTTTCTCCTTGCAATCGTCGTTTACCTTTTGGCTAATAATATGCTTGACTTTATTGCTAACGATGATATTGTAATAGCCCTGCGAAACGGTCTTTGAAAAGCTCAACGTTCTTACGGCTTCGTTAAATACGCCTGCACAGTGCATATCCCATTCACCCGTATAGGTTTCAGTTTCAAAATTCTTAAGCAGGCATTTGATTTGGGCGCCTTGAGGTTCGAAAATAGAAATCCGCTCGCTGCTGTAAGGATTAGGACTTGAACTTCCCCTAAAAGCAAGTTTAATGGCAAACGCATTTACACCAGCTTTAACTTTATAGGGATCTGTATCTATAAAAATGCTTTCCAGTCTTACCGCATCCGATGTCCAGCCATTAGCCGTGCCTTCTTCAAAGTATTTGCTGATGATCTTCCCGGTTTGGTTATCGACCAAAAGGATATAGCTATCAAGCGAAAAAGACTCTTCCTCTTTTTCGTTATACTTAGGGATAACTACTACCGACCAATCTTTACGATAAGGCAATGGCTTTTCCGCTATCAGTTCTTCGTTGCACTGGCTACGCTCTATGTGGAGCTGCGCCAACACTTTAGCCGCTAGCGCAGCCTGCCCGTAACTTCTATTGCTGATGGATAAGCTCAAAGCAATGATCAAACAGGCAATACAGCGTTTCATTAAACGATAATCAGGTTCTTTGGCTACTAGGCCAAGGCACTTTGCTTCACCACCATTTTCACTTTTTCAATCACATAATCCAAATCTTCCTTGGTGGTATATTTGCTGAAAGAAAAACGTACGGCTGGACGATTAGGATCAGCTTTGATGCCGTTCAATACGTGCGAACCAATATTTGATCCCGACGAACAGGCGCTACCTCCAGACGCACAGATACCATTGATATCGAGGTTGAACAACAACATATCGGCCATGTCCATTTCAGGGAAAGAAACATTTAGGACCGTATAAAGGCTCTTATCGGCATCGGTTTCGCCATTAAAGGCTACACCAGGTATTTCGGCCACCAGTTGTGCCTTTAAATAGTCTTTCAGGTCTTGTATATGGGTTTGGTGCGCTTCCATTTCGGCATAGGCAATTTCTAGCGCTTTGGCCAAGCCTACAATGCCATATACGTTTTCGGTACCGCCACGCATGTTGCGCTCCTGGGCACCGCCGTAAATCATCGGTGGAATTTTGATATTGCTGTTTACATACAAAAAGCCCACGCCTTTGGGTCCGTGCAGCTTATGCGCCGCACAAACAATAAAGTGCGCTTTCAGCTTGCGTACATCGTGCACATAGTGGCCCATGGTTTGCACGGTATCGGCATGGTAAATGGCATCGTATTTTTCGCAGATCTCGCCTACCCTTTCCATATCGGTTAAGGTACCCAACTCGTTGTTGGCGTGCATCAGCGATACAAAAGTACGGCCATTGGTTTGCAGCAGCTCTTCCAAATGGTTATAGTCGACGTTGCCTTTGCTATCAATATTTACGAAACTCAATTTATCGATTACACCATCCTTCAACAACATGTTTAAGGTATGCTCAACCGCATGGTGCTCAATTTTAGACGTAATGGCATGTTTAATTCCATAAGCGGCAATACCGCAACGAATGGCTGTATTATCAGCCTCGGTACCTCCAGAAGTAAAGAAAATCTCAGAAGGCGATGCGTTCAGAAGTCCCGCTACCGTTTTCCTTGCTTTTTCTACCAAGGTTCTTACCTCGCGTCCCAATGCGTGTATAGCTGACGGATTTCCGTAGAAATTCTGCATTACATTGGTCATTTCGGCAATTACTGCTTCATCTAAAGGCGTAGTGGCCGCATTATCTAAATAAACCCTTTTCATTTGGTTTGGTATTAATTGAGTTGTAATATTTCTTTAATATCTGTAATGATCTTGTTGGCCAGGTTTTCGGCCACGGTTTCATTCTCGGCTTCGCTGTAAATACGGATGATTGGTTCGGTATTCGAACGGCGCAAATGTACCCATTCTTTTTCAAACTCTATCTTTAACCCGTCGATGGTGCTATGCGGCTGGCTCTTGTACTTCTCCTGTACCTTAAGCAACAAACCGTCGATGTCCATTTCTGGGGTAAGCGTAATTTTGTTTTTCGAAATATGGTAAGCCGGATACGAGCTCCTCAACACCGAAATGGTTTTGCCCACTTTGGCCAGGTGCGACAAGAACAAAGCGATACCTACCAAGGCATCTCTGCCATAATGCGATTCTGGATAAATTACGCCACCATTGCCTTCGCCGCCAATGATGGCATTGGTAGCCTTCATTTGGTTTACCACGTTGACCTCGCCTACCGCAGCGGCGTTGTATTGACCACCGGCCTTCTCCGTCACGTCGCGCAGGGCACGGGTTGACGAAAGGTTAGAAACGGTATTGCCCGGTGTATTTTTAAGCACGTAATCGGCAATGGCTACCAAGGTATATTCTTCGCCAAACATGCTGCCATCTTCGTTTACAAAACACAAACGGTCAACATCTGGATCAACCACAATGCCTAAATCGGCACGCTTGGCTTGTACTACCTTCGAAATTTCGGTCAGATGCTCTGGCAAAGGCTCAGGGTTGTGCGGAAATTCGCCGTTTGGTTCGCAATAAAGCTCATAAACGGTTTCAACACCCAAAGCTTTCAACAAAGCCGGCACAAAAATACCACCGGTAGAATTTACACAGTCGATGGCAATTTTGAAATTAGCCTTTTTAATGGCTGCTGTATCAACCAGTGGCAGGGCCAAAATCGCATCGATGTGTTTTTGCAGGTAAGTATCGTTTGGCGTTACCTTGCCCAGTTCGTTGACATCGGCGAAAGCAAAATCGGCATTTTCTGCCATTTCCAATACTTCCTTGCCATCGGCATCGCTGATAAACTCACCTTTTTCGTTCAGCAGCTTCAGCGCATTCCATTGTTTTGGGTTATGGCTGGCCGTTAAAATAATGCCTCCTCCGGCTTTTTCGAGCGGAACGGCAATTTCAACGGTTGGCGTAGTAGACAAGCCCAGGTCAATCACCTCAATGCCGAGGCCTTGCAGGGTACCGATGACCAAATGGTTGACCATGGCACCCGAAATGCGGGCATCGCGGCCTAATACGATTTTTTTGTTTTGTGTTTTGTTAATCACCCACGAACCATAGGCGGCCGTAAATTTAACAATATCGATTGGGGTCAGCCCATCGCCGGCCTTTCCGCCAATGGTCCCTCTAATTCCAGAAATAGATTTTATTAATGTCAAGGTTGTAGATTTTTCCAAAAATAGTAATTTTTTGCCTAATGAATGCCAATTAAACACATGCCAAGGTAATTTTTAAAAGCAACTGATTTGCATTTTGAGAAATAAAATCAGATTTGCTGTTCTACAAATACTATATTTGCCTTATCAAAAAACGTCAACAAATAGCGTAATGCAACGTAAATGGTTTCAACATTGGTTTAATTCTCCTTATTATCACATCCTTTACAGTCAACGTAACGATGAGGAGGCCGAGTTTTTAATAGACAATCTATCTGCCCATTTGAGGCCCGAAGCCAATAGCCGCATCCTGGATATTGCCTGTGGCCGTGGCCGCCATGCCATTTACCTGAACAAAAAAGGCTACGACGTTACCGGAATTGACCTTTCTGAGCAGAGCATTAAATATGCGCAGCAGTTTGAGCAGAAAAACCTGCATTTTTATGTGCACGACATGCGCAAGCTGTCTTACATCAACTATTTCGACATTGCCCTGAACCTGTTTACCAGCTTTGGCTATTTTGATACCGAAAAGGACCATGTAAATGCATTAAAGGCATTTAGAAAGGGCTTGAAGGTGAACGGCACCTTGGTAATCGACTATTTCAATACGCAAAAGATCATCAAGAACCTGACCCATCAAGAAACCAAAACGGTTGACGGCATTGAATTCCACCTTAAAAAATTCGTATCGGAAGGCAAAATCATCAAGCACATCAACTTTGAGCACCGTCTGAAAACATACGCTTTTGAGGAGCGCGTACAGGCATTTTTCCTGGCCGATTTTGAGCGCATGTTCCAAAAAAGCGGCCTGGTCATTACCGAAACTTTTGGCAGCTATGGCTTAGCTCCTTACGACGAGATGAAGTCTGACCGGTTAATCCTTATTTGCAAAAAAGCATGATCGAAACACTTCAACAGTTTGATGCCGGACTTTTTTTAAAAGTCCATCGTGGCCTCAGCAATGATTTTTTCGACTGGCTGATGCCCTTGGTCAGGAATCGTTTCTTTTGGTCGCCATTATACCTGTTTATTGTGGTTTTCTGTATCAGGCAATACAAAAAAACCGGTTATTACATGATTGGTATGGTTTTGGCCACCTTTGCCATGGGCGATTTGATTGCCTCAAGGCTTATTAAGCCTGCCGTTGCCCGGCTCAGGCCTTGCAATGAACCTACTTTGGTACACGATATCATCCACAGGGTGCCTTGCGGCAGCGGCTACAGCTTTCCCTCGTCGCATGCCACCAACCACTTTGCCATTGCCGTTTTTCTGATTTGCCTATTCTATCAAAAATGGAAGCCGATTTTGCCTTTGGGCCTGGCTTGGGCCCTGCTGGTTAGCTTTGCACAGGTGTATGTTGGCGTGCACTATCCCATCGATACCTTTGTAGGTGCGCTTTTGGGTACAGCTATTGGCTTTTTTACTTTTTTTATTTACCAGAAAATTAAACCTGCGCCCTAATGGAAATCTGGAAGTTCCTTGTTTTGTTTTTTTGTGCCTTCTTTGGAGGTACGGCTATTTTTATGGTCAAAAACGACAAGTCGCAACTGCTTAAGCTTATTCTTTCTTTTAGTGGTGCCTACCTTTTTGCCATTACCGTGCTTCACCTGATCCCCGATGCCTACAGTGGCAGCGACAAGGGCGAAATCGGCATTTTTATCCTCATTGGCTTTTTGCTGCAGATTTTCTTGGAACAATTTTCGGAGGGGGTTGAACACGGCCATATCCATAAGCACCACGATGGACACGTTTTTCCATGGGGCATCATGATCAGCCTTTGCCTGCATGCTTTTTTAGAGGGCATGCCTTTGGCCAAAGACCCTAACAACGAACTTATCTTCGGCATTGCCTTGCATCATATTCCGGCCGCCTTTGCGCTGGCCAGCATTTTGCTACAAAACCATTTTAAGGCCAAGGGAATAATCTTCTACATTGTTGTATTTGCCATCATGGCTCCTGCAGGCTATTATTTCAGCACCAGCCTCAGCAACGGAAGCATTAGCGGTATGGAGCCTTATTACAATAAGGTAATGGGCATTGTAATTGGTATATTCCTGCACATTTCTACCACCATTCTTTTCGAATCAAGTGCCGACCACAAAATCAACAAGCGCAAAATGCTCGCTGTACTATTAGGGATCGGTATTGCTTTAATCGGTTTTTACAGCGCCGGACACGGGCACTAGCCCCTCATTTTGTCGAGCAAAACATTTAGCTGTTCGGCTTCCTCTTCGGTAAGGCTGTTGACAATGAAGGTAGAAAAATCTACTTCCTTATCCATTTTTCTCAACAGGGCAAGGCCTGTCTCTTATACACATCTAAAAGGGGGGGGGGGGGGGGGGGGGGGGGGGGGGGGGGGGGGGGGGGGGGGGGGGG
>NZ_JAELUC010000132.1 GCF_016429155.1 Pedobacter sp. ASV12
CCCCCCCCCCCCCCCCCCCCCCCCCCCCCCCCCCCCCCCCCCCCCCCCCCCCCCCCCCCCCCCCCCCCCCCCCTTTTTAATGATCCGGCCACCACCGATATCTACACATGTCGTGGTTCGTCGGCAGCGTCAGATGTGTATAAGAGACAGGGCCTGTATGGCATTGGTCACCAAATTCATGAAAACTTGGTTGATTTTGCCAGGCAGGCAGTCTACTTTAGGCAAATTGCCATATTCCTTAATTACCGTAAGGTTGTCTGGCAAGCTGTTTCTTACCAGTACCAGCGTAGACTGAAGGCCCTCGTTAAGATCGATAGGCTTCATGTCTGTTTCGTCGACCCGACTAAAATTGCGGAGGCTACGGATGATTTCGGCCGTACGTTTGGCGCCTTCACTAATGCCCGAAAGGAGCGACGAGATTTCATTATTGACAAAGTCGATATCGATCTGTTTTTTGAATGCTTCAATTTCCTCTATTTGATCTTTAACATCTTTGTCGAGGTCAATGTTTTCGTATTTCGTAATAATTTCCTTCAAATCGTTAATGTCGAGCTCTAAAGGCTTGATGTTGGAGGTAACAAAGTTGATCGGGTTATTGATTTCGTGCGCAATGCCGGCGGTTAACTGACCCAATGCGGCCATTTTTTCGGCATCAACCAGTTGCGATTGTGTATCCTTTAAATTGGTAAGGGTTACATTTAAGGTATCGTTGGCATTTTCGAGCTCTTCCGTTCTTTCTTTTACCTTTTTCTCCAATACAATGTTTTGTTCCCTGATAAGCTTTTGGTTTTCGAGGGAAGCATTCAGGGCTTGGGCTTGGGCTACTTCGTTTTCCTTTTTAAAGAAGTTGATCTTATCGGCCAAGGCGAAAGAAAGTAACATCACTTCGATGGCCGACGAAATCTGCAGCAGGTAAATGGTAAAGTTGTTGTAAGGGATGGCGCCATAGTCTTTCATTACAAAAAGAATGGCCCCCACCAGCAGTACCGACCACGCCACCAGGTAATATCCCGCTGGCTTGAAATGCTTTTTAAAGTATACAAAACTTGCAGCGGCCAAGGCCAAAATCGTTCCAGAAATAGTGAGGAACTGCATGAATAAAAAGGCTGCATAAATACCGAACGTACATAGCACAACCAGGTTCAGCAAGGTTAAATAAAAATAGATGACGATGAGCCTGTGCCAAAGCTTGGAGAATACCTTGGTGTTGAGGAACGAAAGCGTGAACAAACTGGTAAACACCAGCGCCATGCTCGAAAAAAGAACCACCGAATAGGTGTTTGCCGTGCTTCCTTCGGGAAAAAAATACTTGGCAAAATAGCCTTGTATAGAGATTTGCGTTAGCCAGGTGAAGAAAATGTAAAAAATGTAGTAGAGGTAGCTTTTGTCTCTGATAATGATAAACAGAAACAAGTTGTATACAAACATAACCACCATAATACCCGTGTACAGCCCGAAAATGATGTTTCTTAATGAGAAATTTTCCAGTAGTGCACCTTCTTCAATGATGCTTACCGGCGCCAGGAAAGTTTCATTGGAGCGGAGCCTGAGAAAAAGTTCGTCGTTAGCCTCTAATAGAGGAGGCAACTGAAATATCTTTCCCAAAGTTGCGCCATTGTTGGCATATGGAAAGCTGCTGAATGGTTTGATCAGTTTGGTCTCGCCGGTATGATGTACCAAGTAAAGTTCGGCAAGTGCCAAACGCGACTGGTCTATAAAGAGCAGCTGGCCGTTAAATTGCTTAGCTGTTTTTGGACTGAACTTAATCCAGTAGCTGGCTGTATCCAAGCTGTAGTTGAGTACATCTTTGTCGGTTGCAGTAAACTTTTGGCGTAGCACTTGGTTCAGGTTGGCTTTGTTGGTGCCATCTCTGTAGTAGGCTATGCTGAAAGTGTTTTGTAAAATGCCTTTATCGACATCTGAGGCCTTTGCCCTGAAATTGCCAACAGAAAGAAGGAGGAACAATAACAGGTATACCGTTCTTTTCATAAGCCTATAAGGTTAAATCGAAATGCAGGGTGATTGTTTCGCCGGTTTTAGATTGTATTTCTTGTTTGGTTATGGCATTTGCGCGCATGTTCATGGCAATGCTTCTTTCTGGTTCATGCGTCAGAGGTAGATTTTTTACATCATCGATTAAGATAGAAGTTGCCGTTAAATCTTCTTTGGGATAATAGAACTTGCCGTTGATGCCGATTTCGTTGATTACCCTAAAGCCACCGCGGATAGAGTTACGGTAAGTAGCGGGAGCACACAAACCAAACAAAGTGTTCAGCTTGATCATGTCGGCGTAAGCTACGCAGGCGGTGCTCAGGTGCATGCTGCCGATGCCAAGCCCGGCAATGTCCCAAGAGTTCCAAAGGCCACAAAGTTCGCCTGTGCCAGCATCTGTTCTCTCCTCTACCATTTGGTAAATCCTTTCGTCCATGTAGCCAACGGCATCTTCAATGGGAAGTGGGTTTTTTCGGTTGGCTTGATGGATGCGTCCACCGGCCAAGGCCCGTCCGCCTTCTTCGGCAGTAACCAAAATCACAAATACATCCGGATTAAGTACCCAATCTATTTTTGCCGAGGTAATTTGGGTAATACCAAAAATTTCGAGAACATGGGTATGTCCTTCAATAAATTTCATGCACGCTGCGCGGTCGTCAACGGCCCTAAAGGCCTTGAAATATAAATTATCTATATGTGGCCTATGCTCTTCCAATGGAGAATATTTTATCGGTTGTTTTTCTGATCGTTCTTTCTGGCGATGGGCTGGCTTTGAAAAGCCTGAACATGAATATGGCCTGTTCATCAGCCTGTAAGCCAAAAATATGTTTAAACTGCTGTTCGGCTTGGCTTAACTGGGCCTTGCTTTCTGTTGGCAAAGGTAAGCTGTTTTCGACAGAGTTTTTGTAGAAAAAGATCAAGGGTACGTTAATCGGGTGTACCTGAAGGCCTAAGCCCGTGGCGCCCAGCCAAAGTTTTTCGGCAGCCATACCGCCTTCAATAAACGATTTGATCTCGCCCTGTGGCATGGTAACCAAACCTATAGCGCTCGACGCCATGAATTGCATCATAGAAAGGCGTTTAAAACCACTGCCACCGTTAATCTGTTGCAAAAAGTTGATCATTCTTTTGTCTTTAAGCAAACGGATGCCAATTTGGTCGTTATTGCCCAAGTCGAGGGTGTGTATGCCGATGCCATCTTCGGTTGCATTTACCTCGTCCAAGTTCCAGCGCATTTCACGTTGGATAAAATCGGTATGGGCTTCAGGTATAAACATTCTTAGCAAATCGGCGTGGGTAGCCATCATGCCCAGGTTTTTGATCATTTCCGGATCGGTAACCCATTGCAGTTTGGCATTTTTGGTTTGTTGCACCAGGCTGCTTAAATGCGCCAAGGTATCTTGGTCAAGCTCCTGCCTTGGGCCGATTTTTCGGTTGGTATGTCTTAACGGGATTTGGTTGGCTAATTCTTTTTCTGCATCGGTTGGCTGGTAACTTCCGGTAAAACTAAACCAAGCAATATGTTTTGGTGCCAATTGTGGCGTAAGTTGCCAGTTAACCGCCAAGTTTAGGCTGGCTGCTTTAAGCAACAGGTTTTCTATGCTGGCTCCCAAAGCCGTATAAGAAGAAATAAACTGCGGATCCAAATAGGCCTGGGCAACCTGCTCTTCTAAGAACAAGTGCAACAAGCCATTTTGGTAGTGCCAGTGCCAAGGCTGGTTGTTGCCTCCCGAAGGTGCCTGTTTGGCCGCTTCGATCAGTTGCAGCAATACCTCTTCGCTGATATTTTGCTGGCTGGGTTCAAAGGCCAGTCTATGTTCGCTGATAAAATCTTCAATCTCCTTTTTGCTAAGCAATACCGGGGCGGGAAAGGCGGTTGGAGTTTCGGCAGGTTTAGGGTCGCTGATTAGTTCGTCAAGGTCTAAAAAGAAACGTCCTGATACTTTTAGCAGATTCAATAATATCTTTCTCGACAGATCGGCAGTAACACCACCACCATAGGTAACTGCACTGGCCAATTGCGGCCAGGTCGAAATGGTACCCATAATCTCAACAGCCGAAGCTTTCATGCGGGGCGATAAGGTTTCTACGCCAGTTACCGCAGTAATGTACGGGGCCCTTTCGTCTAGCGTGGTCAGCGTTTGGTATTTGCTCATGTCCAGATGTTCTACCATGCCATGCAAAACAGGTCTTTCGGGCTCCAGATCAAATCTTTCAATATCAATGGTGCCACGGTCGCTGCCTTCCATTAAAACCGGAATGCCCAAGGCTTTGGCCTTGGTACGCGCATTGATTTTGATGTCGAAACTGTCGCATTCGTCAATCAAAAGGTCGAGCTTGCCATTTTCGGTCAAAAATTTATCCAGATTCTCTTCGGTAATACCTTCTTCAAAGCAAACCACGTTCAGGTAAGGATCTATTTCGGCAATTTCGCGGGCCACGATAACGGTTTTCTTGATTTTAAGGTTGTAAATCCCCGTCCTGATGCGGTTGATGTTGCTGAGGTCGAGTTCGTCGAAATCGGCAATGCGCAATTCGCCGAATCCTCTTTCCATGGCCAGGGTTAATGAAACCGATTGTCCTACCGAAAGTCCCATGACCCCAATTTTCTTTTGGGCCAGTGTTTGCTGCTCCTGTGCGGTAATTTTATGCTTGTTGCGGTTGGTGCGAACAATGGCAAAATCTGCTTCATCTAATAAATGCACCAGTTTATTGGCCCAGGGATAGTAGACCCAAACCCCAAATTCTTCGGGTTCAAGTCCGCCAAAATGCTTTGCTACGGCATCGGCCAATACGCTCGGAGGCATAAAAACAATGGTAGGCTGCAAACATTTGATCAATTCTTCTACTTGGTCCTTAATGTGGTCGTAAACTTGTAGATTTGTCCTGCTTTGAATAAGCACTTCAAATGCATTTTTTTGCTCTTGATCCAGTAACCTGAAGAACACAGGTTTATAGCTGTTTTGGTAGGCTAGTGTTTGTTCGGTGAGCTGTGAGAGCAATGGGTTGAAACCAGTATTAGACTGCATTTTTGGTAGTAAAATAGTAACTTGTTAATGATAAAATACGTATAAATGTTAAAACAACTAAATTAGTCTTTTAAGAGTTATAATAAAAAAGTATTTTTATCTTTTATTAACATCCCGATGAGCACAAATATCCTATACGTAGACGACGAACCACACAACCTGAGCGCCTTTGCGGCAACCTATCGCAGGTTGTACAAAATTTTTACGGCCGAATCTGCCGAAGATGGCAGAAAAATACTAGATAAAGAAGATATCCATATCATTATAACCGACCAAAGGATGCCCAAAACCACTGGTGTAGAGTTTTTGGCTTCCATTTTAGAAGAACACCCCGATCCGATCAGAATGATCTTGACAGGCTATACCGATATCGACGCCGTTATCGATGCCATCAACAAGGGCCAGGTTTATCGTTACATCCAAAAACCTTGGATGGAAGAGGATCTTCGTATCAATATTGAAAAAGCCATCGAAATTTATACCCTAAGAAAAGAAAACCGGGAGCTTACCGAAAAACTATTGGTTGCCAACAGGCAATTGGAATTTATCGCGCGCCAAAATCTCCTGTCGTAAGCTAACCTATTGCAGACTAGTCAAATTGCTTAATCATTCTTAACCTATAAATCCGTCGTTTAGTTTTAAATAAATTATTATTATTGTAAAACGCTGTCTGTTTTTTTCGGGACAGTTAACGCCTGGATGAAGAATTTTTGCTTTTTGGTTCTGCTTTTTTTGCTTTTTGGCCCCTTTAAAAAGGCGAGTGCCCAAAATATTTCTAATGAAGGGACCGACTTTTGGGCCGTTTTTCCTACGCATGTGCCCAGCGGAAACAGCTTTGCCAATATGGTGATCTTTATTTCTGCTAAAGCTAATAGTTCAGGGAAAGTAATTGTAGGAGGGCAGACCTTCAATTTTACTGTAAAGGCCAATTCAATAGCCCAAGTTAACATTCCGCGAAATCTGGCGTATATAGACGATGTTAATGCCGGTAAGGTGTTGACCAATAAAGGAATACATATTGTTGTTGATGCCCTGTCTCTTATACACATCT
>NZ_JAELUC010000133.1 GCF_016429155.1 Pedobacter sp. ASV12
CCCCCCCCCCCCCCCCCCCCCCCCCCCCCCCCCCCCCCCCCCCCCCCCCCCCCCCCCCCCCCCCCCCCCCCCCCCCCCCCCCCCCCCCCCCCCCCCCCCCCCCCCCCCCCCCCAAAAAATTTTTTTTGTCGTGGTTCGTCGGCAGCGTCAGATGTGTATAAGAGACAGGGTACGGTTTACAAAATTGTTCTGGTTCAATAAATCGAAGGCCTGTACCGTTATGGTTGCCCTGCGTTTCCAAAGTTCTTTTTGGAGGTAGCTGTTAATCACCAAGGGATTATTGGTAATATTGGCATTAATGCCGCTTACAAAGCTCTTGCTTGCACTATAGCCCAAGATCAAGCTGCCCCACATGATAAAACGGCCATCAATATTCAGCGAAAGCGTATTGGTACGGCTATCCCTGAAAGTAGGCAGTGAATTGCTCGATTTGGTAATGCTGTAAGCCACAAAAGGATTTACTTCCAGCCACTCGTTAGGATTGATCCTGGCACCCGCACGTTCGTTCATGATCCAGGCAGAAGTGGTGTTTTTGTTAAAATTACTCATCGAAACGGTATGGTTGTTGGCTATGTTACCGCTAAAAGACAAATTGTATTTGCGGTCGTTCAGTTGCTTGCTGATCGAGTAGTTTCCGTTGATCCGGTATACACCAGCGGTATTCAAAAAATGGGTTTCGCTTTTCCAAATGCTATCGGCACCTTTTACATCAACGGTATTTCTGATAACCGCATCGTCAACAAAAGTAGCGTTCATGTTAAACGAATAATTCAGCTTTGAATTGGCGATGTAGTTGTTATAACTCGCGTTAATGGAGTGGTTAAAAGTAACCCTCAGGTTTGGATTACCCACCACCGGATTTTGCGGATTGGAAACATCCCTCACCGGCTGGATCTGGTCAAAAGTAGGTTCGGTTGCATTGCCCGAATAATTGATCTGCATGCTGTGCTGCCTCGACCATAAATATTGGAACCGGGCAATAGGAATAAGGTTGAAACTGGTTCGGTGCGTACTTGTGCCGAGGCTTACCTTGGTGCCACTCAAAACCGCTGGCACTGCCGTAACACCTAATGAAAACCTGGTTTTCGAATCGCGGTCTACTCCATAGCGATAATTCAGGGCGATACGGGCCTGGGTAAACGAATAATCGTAAATATTGCTTAGCGAATCGATGACCTGATGCACGCCACCTGCATTGATGTTGCTTGTTAAGGCCGTGTTGTCATAGCCGTTGTAATTAACCTGTCCGTTAAACTCAAACTGCGATTTAACCGACAATGGCTCTACATAGGTTAGGCTTCCGCGATAGGTTCTTGTAAGATTGTCTCTTTCAACAAGCCGGTGAATCAGCGAATCTTTTGATACGATATCGGCATTGCTGCTTTCGTAAGAGATAATATTCGAATTCCTTTCCTGCTCGGCATCCTGTTTGTTGCGGCTCATGCTCAGCTGTACCGAAAGGTTTCTTCTCGGTTTTTTAAAAATATGTTGATAGAACAAAGTTGCATCAACATTGGGCCGGGTATTGCTGCTGGTATTGGCCCCTGTTTGGTCCTGGTTAATGTATCCTCTTTGGATGACGTTAGACTGCCCGCCATTAACAGAAGAACTATAAGTAATGTTTGGGCTGAATTTGATGTAATTGTTGCTATCGAGGTTAGCTTCCAGTTCAAAACCGAAATTATGGTTTTTAGAATTGTTTTGGCTGGTGCTGTTATTGGTAGAAAAAGTAGAACCCCTAGAGCTAAAAATTTGCGAAGCGCTGCTGTTGAGCGAGTTTACATTATTAAAAGTATAGCGGTAATTGGTATTCAGCTCTACCTTGGGGCTCAGCTTGTCGCGGTAGGAGAATGAAGTATTTCCGGTGTTGGTGGTTCCCCCGCTTCCTCCCGAAGAGCTGTTACCACCCCCGGTATTGCCACCGCCGTTTCCACCACGGTTTCCACCTCCACCTCCGGCATTGCCTCCGCCTCCATTTCCACCACCATTACCGCCTCCGTTGCTGCCACTATTGGCCACGCCATTTACGGTATTGTTCAATCGGCCACTTAAGCCAATGGTTTCGTTGCCATTGATCCTTGTCCCGAAAACAGAGCCCTCGTAGCGCTTGTTGTTGCCAACACCCGCACTTGCATTTCCGGTATTGCCCACCGATTTATCTGTCCGGGTTACAATGTTCAGTATTTTTTCTGGGTCGCCGTCTTTAACGCCCGTTCTGGCGGCCTGGTCGCCATAATCGTCAACAATCTGTACTTTCTCCACAATTTCGGCAGGCAGGTTCTGAATGGCCGTAGCCACATCGCCACCCAAGTAGGTTTTGCCATTGATTTTAGCCTTGGTTACGTTATTGCCTTGATGCACCAAGGTGCCGTCTGATCCTACTTCCATGCCTTCCATTTTCTTTAAAAGCTCATCTACTGTGGCATTTTCGCGCACAATGTAGTCGCTGGCCTTATATTCAACAGTATCTGTTTTATACGTAATGGAAGGTGTTCCGTTTACGACCACCTCGTTGAGGGTATTAGCCTGACTTTTGAGCACAATAGGATCCATCACGATACGCGGAATGGCATCGTTTTGTTTAAACTTGGCCACAATAGGTTTATAGCCCAGGCTAGTGATCGAAAGTGTATAAGTAGCCGATTTTACATTTTTGAACACGAAAATGCCATCGGGATTGGTGCTGGTTACCAAAGTGTCTTTGGCCGAAGTAAGTTTAACCGTAGTGCCTGGTACGCCAAGATCGGTGGTATCTTTTACAATACCGCTGATTTCGCGCAGCAACAAAGGCGGCGGCGTATTGGATTTAGGGGGCGTATTTGGCCTTACGGGCGTTTGTTGAGCGTACAGGGTATTAACGAAGAAGAACCCGAGTACAAAAACAAGCAATGCTTTTGAAAAAGCAGGATATATCGATGAATTGAACATGTTGAGTAGAGTTTGTTTGGTTTGAATTGAAAGGCTTTGCTTATTTTTTGTAAAGGGTATATTTTCCCCAGAAATCTGTGGCATTCATCAGATCCTGCATATTGCTTCCAGCTCCGCCGCCAAAACCAGCTCCTCCGGCTCTTCCGCCAGCTGCTCCACCACCAAAGCCTCCACGAGCCCCACCAAAACCACCTGCACCGCCTCCGCCAAAGCCGGCATTGCCTCCAAAGCCCATATTGCTTAATCCATTTAATTTAATTTGATAAGCGAGTTCCTTGGCATCGGCCACATTGATGTCTAATAAACTTAAGGGAATAGCCAATTCATAAACATAAGCCCCACTTTGATCAAAGGAAGCCACTGCTTTCAATCCGTACTCGTTATAAATAGAAACCAGTGAATCTGGAATAGATTTGAATCCCGCCACTTTGATTTCCTTTACACCGGCCAATTGTTGCTTATGCAACACGAGGTTGGCCGAATCACGCTGTTGTTGCGTTTGTTGGGCTCTATTCTGAAAACCACCTTGTCTTTGTCCGCCCTGACCACGCGCACCCTGTGTGCGGTTAGCACGATTAATCAAGGGGTAAGTAACACTCATGGCATCCTTATCTCGTTTTTTGCCTTGCGTATTGATCAAAAAAGTCAATCCCCCAGCCATAATTTTGGTGGCATCAACTGCTTTGACAATCAGGTAGAGATTTTTATCGTCGTTGGCCATGCTGTAGAAAATAGCTGTTCTTTTATTTTCAGCTGCATAAGTATCGTTCCAGTCGGAAGCTTTTCCATCAATTCTGATCGTAGCCGGAGCTGGCATGCTGGCCACTTGAACATCTGGCAGTTTTTGCGCCATGGCTCCCAAGTTCAATAGGCTAAGGCAAAAGAATAAGTAAAAATTTTTCATGGTGTGTTAAGTATGTGCTATTTGATTAGGTTTAACGCAATAGACTGCTGAATTTTGGAATGGCTTAATTCAGAATTTTGGATTTTAAGCTTCTTACGATTGCAAAAAATACAATAGTGGCCTTCAATGTAAAATAAAGGCCATTTCACTCCCTATCAGCAACCTCCATATCGCTAAAATGTTACGGTATGGCTTTATCCTTCCAATCCTTTTTTACAACAAGACAAAAAAAATCCCCGATAGGTGTATCGAGGATTTGAGGGGTATTCAAGAATATTTTATTTCGACAGTTCGTACGATTCGGCCAGCTTAAGTGCATTATAGGCATTTACAATTCCGCCACTTACGCAGATCTCGCTAAACAGCACGCGTACATTCTCATCCTTCTCGTTCTTATATTTCACCTTATGGTTTACTTTGCTTACCGATTTGATGATGATTTCCCTAACTTGCGCCGGACTCAGTTCGGGATGGTAGCTCAATAGCAAAGCCGCCAAGCCAGAAACCACCGGGGCGGCCATACTGGTACCATCATATTCGTCGTATTTAGAGCCCGGAACGGTAGAGTTGATCATGAAACCAGGTGCAAAAACATCTACATTGTATTTGCCATAGTTCGAAAACGATGCCTTTAAATCTTCGTCGTCTTTATAGGAACTGGCGCCCACCTCTATCCAGTTACTGGCATGTGGCAAGTTGTACTTAGCCGAATCAAGCGGTGCCGGCTTGGCAAAAGGATCTGGTCGGCGTGGTCCCATGCCCATACCTTGCCGCATCATGTCTTCACGTTTGGGTATCGTCAATCCTTTTTCAGGTTTTTGATGGGCTTTGGCATACGCTTCGGCTTCGGGACTGTCGTAATATTTATTCGGGAAATTATCTACGATATCGTTATTGCTGTTATCATTTCCAGCGGCATGTACCAAAAGTACGCCTTTTGATTCGGCATATTTAACCGCTTCGTCAACTGCTTTTTTATCCCATTTATAGGCTTTGCCAAAACTCATGTTGATTACACGTGCTCCATTATCAACAGCATAACGGATGCCATTGGCTACATCTTTATCGCGTTCATCACCTTCGGGTACCACCCTAATGGTCATGATGCTTACATGATTGGCTACGCCCATAATGCCTAAGGCATTGTTTCTGTTGGCACCAATAATGCCCGATACGTGGGTACCGTGATCGGCATTAGGGCCGGTAACGTCGTTATTTCCGTAATTACGCTGAGCCGAATTGCTATAATCGTCGCCAACCAAGGTTGCACGCTCATCGTATTTCATTTCAAGATTATATTTCAGCATCACTTCGAGCTCGTGATAACCTTTCTGAATATTTTTATAGAATTTCTCTATGCTTCCGTCTTCTTTTGAGCCTTTACGGATGATTTTCTTCACATACTCTTCAGTCTCGTCGTCTGCCTTGTATTTGTCGATATCTTCTAAAGATGCGATTTGTTTTTTATTGATGAAAGCCACCGAATCCATGACTTTTTTAATGGCGATGTAAACCGGGAAGGCGCTGCTGGCCTCGTCATATTTCTTTCCGAAATCTGTTCTCACCTTGTTATACAATGCAAATTCTACTTTTTCGGCACTATCCAATACCGTACTCGGGATAGTAGACTTATATTTAGGTTCCAATTTTCTCTTGATCCTTACCAGTTCAAGGTTATCGTAGGCCAGATTGCCTTTGTTCGAGCCTATGAAATTCCAGCCATGCACATCGTCGATATAGCCGTTGCCATCGTCGTCTATGCCATTTCCAGGAATTTCTTTGGTATTGGTCCACAGTACATCCTTAAGGTCTTCGTGTTTGATGTCAGTGCCGCCATCTATCACGGCTACAATGATTTTTTGTTTAGGCTTTTTGTCTTTGAGCAATTCGGCGTAAGCCTTTTCGGTGCTGATGCCAAAATAACCACTGGTTAGCAAATCGAGATTAAACCAGTTGGGAGGCAGGGTTACATTTTTATCTTGGGCAAAGAGCGGTGCTGCCAGACCTATGAAAAGTGCAAAAAACAGACTAATCTTCAATTTCATGGTTAAAATACTTTCAGAGATTAACGTAATTTACAATAATACGGTTTTAAAATAGTTAGGGCGCTAGTTTAAGGCGATTTTAACAAATATTTAACAGGAGGATATAAACGACAAAGGGCCATCCTGTCGGATGGCCCCTGCTTTAAAATTTGGCGCCGACCTACTCTCCCACGTGTTACCGCAGTACCATCGGCTCAGGCGGGCTTAACTTCTCTGTTCGGAATGGGAA
>NZ_JAELUC010000134.1 GCF_016429155.1 Pedobacter sp. ASV12
CACATAAGCGGCGGTATAAGCAAAAGAGGTACTAGCCGCCTGCAGCAGCAAATACAAAGCCGGAATGGCCAAAATGGCCGGTACTGCATGGGTAAAAAAATTTCCTGGTTCGCGAATGTACCTATTGGTCTGCATCGGTTGGCTCGTCCGTATCTTTTCGTTCCTTGGCTATTTTATCGAATATTTTATCCATGTGCTCCACGTATTCGTTGGTATCGTCTACAAAAAACGAAAGCGTTGGAATAACCCTAGCCTGATGGCGGATGCGCGAGCCCAGTTTATACCTGATTTCGCTGGCATGTGCATTTACGGTAGCTACCGATAGACTGGTATTGTTGGTATTCAAAAAACTCAAATATACTTTGGCTACGGCCAAATCGGGCGATACCCTAACTTTGGTAATGGTTACTAACGTATTGGGCAAATAAGAAGCCCCTTCGCGCTGAAAAATTGCGGCCAGTTCTTCTTGTAATAATCCTGCAAACTTCTGTTGTCTTTTACTTTCCATAATCTCAAATATCTATATCCAACTGCTGCATTGGATGGCTAAAGCATTTGTTGCAATATAAGCCTTTTCCAGATGTGCACGCTCTTTTTTCTTAATATAGCAGCTTATCGTAGGGATAGCGCGTAGTATGTAGGACTTTTACTTTATCGTACAGCAGCTGTTTAAATTCTTCTACGTTTTCCTTTAGCGTTGCCGAAATAAAAATGGCCGGATCGTTATGATGTGCCATCCAGCTTTTTTTGAAATCGGCCAGGGTAAGCGGCGCTTCTTCTTCGTCTTCATGCCTGTCTGTTTCTGGCGTTACGTAGGCATCGATTTTGTTAAAAACCATGATGGTTTCCTTGTCGCGGGCACCCAGGTCTTTCAGGGTCTCGTTTACGGTATGGATCTGGTCTTCAAAATTTGGGTGCGAAACATCGACCACGTGTACCAAAATATCGGCTTCGCGCACCTCGTCTAATGTTGATTTAAAACACTCGACCAAATGGTGTGGTAATTTTCTGATAAAGCCCACCGTATCCGAAAGCAGGAAAGGCAGGTTTTCGATCACTACTTTTCGAACCGTGGTATCTAGCGTAGCAAAAAGCTTGTTTTCTGCAAATACATCCGATTTGGAAAGCATGTTCATGATAGTTGATTTGCCCACGTTGGTATAGCCTACCAAGGCTACTCGGATCAGTTGTCCACGGTTTTTGCGTTGTGTTTCGTTTTGGCGGTCAATCAGCTTGAGGCGTTCTTTGAGCAGGGAGATCTTCTCCAAGATCATCCGCCTATCGCTTTCAATCTGGGTCTCGCCCGGACCACGCATCCCGATACCTCCTTTTTGGCGCTCCAAGTGGGTCCATAAACGGGTTAATCGAGGCAATAAATATTGCAGCTGGGCCAGCTCTACCTGCGTTTTGGCCTGCGCGGTTTGCGCCCGTCCGGCAAAAATATCCAAAATCAGGTTGCTCCTGTCTAAGACCTTTACCTGCAGTTCGCGCTCAATATTGCGCAGTTGCGACGGCGAAAGCTCATCGTCGAAAACCACCATGTCTATTTCTTCTGCCTTTACATAAGCCTGTATTTCTTCGAGCTTTCCGGTGCCCACAAAAGTGGCACGATCGGGCTTGCTCATGCGCTGCGTAAAAACTTTTTCTACCTTTCCACCTGCCGTATCAACCAAAAAGGCCAATTCTTCGAGGTATTCTTTGGTTTGTTCGGGTTTTTCGCCCGGCATAATCACCCCTACCAGAACGGCTCGTTCTTGCTTAAGGGCAGTATCGTAATATTTCTGTTTTCCCATTGTATGCTACAAAGATACGAAATCTAAGTTCGTTTCATTTTGCACCTATAAAACTTCGGCTAAAGCGCTAATGTTTTAGAAAAATGTCCCTTAGCATAGAAATTGGTCGGCAAAAAGAGGAGGCTTTGAGCTAGACTTGCTGGTGAAGAACACCAACAAGAGTACCAAAACGCAATTAAGGCTAAATGCTTTATTTTTAACGAAGCCATTTGCCCGCTACTAATTGTTGGCGAATAATACCAACATTAGCGCCGTTGGCAGCAAAAAGTAACAAGAGCATATCAATTAGAAAAGCAAGTACAGCATTTCATGGCCGCAACAGCCCCGCTGTACGCTTTACTCCGTGCCCGCTGCCATCGGGTTTAGGAAAGACGGGTGTAAAGTCCTATTAAAAGCTCTGGATTGGTCGTTTACCCCAAACCCCATAAAAAGGGCCTCTTTTTCAAGAGGCCCTCATCAATTAACTGTATTTCCTAATGGAATTGTGCAAACCACGCACGTCATTTGTTAATTAATCATTAAATTGGTAGACCACGCCACCAGTGATGTAAGTATTTGAAAAAACCGGGGTTTCGGTTTTAACCACCTTGCCATTAACCAATATCTCAAGTTTGATGGAACCTGTAATCCTGTAATTTTCGGTTATGCTCAGGCTAACATCGCTTGCATAGTTTACGGTTTTGGTAATTGTTTTCGAGAAAGGCAGCGATTGGCCGGTTAGCTGGGTATCGGCATCTGTTTCGTTGGTAAAACGGATGTCCATTACCCCAATATTATCGCCCGACACCTTGCTTACGCGGTATTCGATGGTTACGTTTTTAGGATAACCTTTGCGCGGATCGGCCACATCGTCGGATTTCTTGCTGCAGGCACTCAATAGGGTTAGCACCATTAGAGGCAACGCTATATAGCATAGCTTTCTCAGGTTTTTCATCTTTTTCATAGTCTTATCTTTTTCGTTGTAACTACGACAAAGTTAGCCTTGTGCCTTATGCCAGTCCATCACGGAAAACCAGTATTTTAACACCCAAAAAACACGTGTTTTTATTAAATCAGGGCATTTTTGCAGTGGCTACAATGAGCAGCGCCTGCAAAAAATGGCTGTTATTCGCTAAGAATCAAAAAGCCCGATCCGGATTTACCATCCAGACCGGGCTATTCCTGATTTTAACCCATGCTATTTACCGAAAGTATAGCTTGTGGTAGCAGATAATACTGTACCTGTTCCGATGTTTTCTTTAACGAGTTTGCCGTCTACCCAAATCTGTACCTTTAGGCTAGAGTTGGCACTTGCACCTGATCCGTTTGCGCCAAAATTAATCACTAATACAGACGAAGGAATAGTCAGCTCAGCACTGGTAAACGTTCTGCTGTTTACCGAAGTATTGGTGGTTACATCGCCAGTTGCGTTGGTAAACAGGGCAGTCGAAATGCTGGCATCCGTAGAAGTTTCGGCCTTGAACACTACTTTGTGTGTTCCGGCAGGTGTTTCATCGTCTTTTTTGCTGCATGAGGCCAAAATTGCAAGAGCCATTAACGGGAGTACGGCAAGTAATAGTTTTCTAAAGTTTTTCATCTTATTAGTTTTTAGTGAGTAATGCCAACTAAAAAACAAACACTATGCCATTAACTCAAACGAAAACAATAACATGCCTTGTTCAAGTCATTAAATTGCAGACTATAAGCACTTTACGAAATCTGAAATCGCCTGACCGGGATCTTCGGTTTTCATAAAGTTTTCGCCTATCAAAAATCCATTATACCCTACACTTTTGAGCTCCTTAATGGTTTGTGGCTTGCTGATGGCACTTTCTGATATCTTCAAAAACGTATCAGGAATGTGGCTCACCAGCTTGAAGGAAGTTTGGATGTCTACGGTAAAATCGCCCAGGTTACGGTTGTTTACGCCAATGGCGTTTACGTAGGGGCAAATGCTGGCTTGCAGCTCTTCAAGGTTGTGCACTTCCAACAACACGTTTAACCCGAGGCTTTGCGCAAAACTGCCCAGTTGGGCAATTTCCTGTGGGCTTAAAATAGCGGCAATGAGCAGGATGATATCGGCACCCCAGGCCTTTGCTTCCAACATCTGGTATTCGTCTATCATGAAATCCTTACGCAGGATGGGAATTTGATTGGCCGCTCTGGCTTGTTGCAGATCTTCGGCCTTGCCTCCAAAAAAATCGGCATCGGTAAGCACCGACAAGGCCGAGGCACCGGCTTGGGCATAGGCTTGGGTTACCGATGCCACATCGGCCGTTCCATTAATCAGCCCCTTTGATGGCGACCTGCGTTTAAATTCGGCAATGATACCGGTATGTTGTTCGTCCAACAGAAAATCCCTGAATACCAAAGGCTGCCTGCCAAAATGCGCATAAGCCTCCAGCTCTTTTACGCTCACCCGGCTTTTGGCCAAGGCAACTTCTTCTTTTTTGCGGCGAACGATTTTATCGAGTATGTTATCTCCAGCTTTTGAAGGAGTGCTTGATTTTTCCATGTTTCTTTCAGTTATAGGTCAAAGCCTCTTTGAGGACTTGAGATGGTTAACCAGTTTTTCATCATTTGCTTGCCATTGGGCGTGAGCACGCTTTCGGGGTGGAATTGTACGCCGCACACATCATACTCGCGGTGACGCAAGGCCATGATCTGCTGGTCGGCATCGATGGCCGTAACGTGCAGCACCGAAGGCAAATCGGCAGGATTAACCACCCAGGAGTGGTAACGGCCTACCTCCACCTGTGTCGGACAGTCTCTAAACAACAATTCGCTTTCGTCTAGCACCGTAACTGGCGTGGCAATGCCGTGCATAGGCCGGCCCAAATTGAGCAGGCTGCCTCCAAAGGCTTCGGCAATGGCCTGCTGGCCTAGGCAAACGCCCATGATGCTTTTACGCGGCGCATAGGTTTTAATTACCTCGAGCAACAAACCTGCTTCTTCGGGTATACCCGGCCCTGGCGAAAGCAAAATCTTATCAAACTGCGCTACCTCGTCAAGTTCAAACTTATCGTTTCTCCATACTTCGGCCTCAAAGCCCAATTCGTTAATGAGGTGTACCAAATTATAGGTGAAACTATCGTAATTGTCAATTACCAATATCTTTTTGCCTCCTGTTAAGGCTTGATTATTTTCCATCTCAATCGTAAATCGTAAATCTAAAATCCTAAATCTCTTCAGCCATTGCAATTGCCCTGCGCAAAGCGGCTATCTTGTTGTTTACTTCGTTCAGTTCGCTTTCGGCCACCGAATCGGCTACGATACCGGCACCTGCCCGGTAATGCAGCTGGTTATTTTTGCTCATAAAGGTTCGAATCATAATGGCGTGGTTAAAATCGTCGTTAAAACCCATGTAGCCAATGGCTCCTGCGTAAAAATTACGGCTCAGCTTTTCATAGTGATCAATCAGTTGCATGGCCTTGTATTTTGGCGCGCCACTCAAAGTTCCAGCCGGATAGGTATCGGCCACGATTTTGAACGAGCTGGTTCCTTCCTGCAAATTCCCGCTTACTTTAGACACCAAGTGGATGAGATGCGAGTAGTACTGCACTTCCTTAAACGATTTGACTGCTACACCGGTACAATGCCGGCTCAAATCGTTACGCGCCAAATCAACCAGCATGACATGTTCGGCGCTTTCTTTAGGGTCTTGTTCCAATTTTTTGGCCAAGGCTGCATCTTCTTCGTCGTTTCCGGTACGCTTAAAGGTGCCTGCAATGGGGTAAATACTGGCCACGCTGTTGCTTACCGTAATCTGTGCCTCGGGCGAAGAACCAAACAGCTTGAAGCTGCCATAGTCGAAGTAAAACAGGTAGGGCGAAGGATTGATAGAGCGCAGGCAACGGTAAACATTAAACTCGTCGCCCAGAAAGCCTTGCTTAAAAGCCCTCGAAGGTACAATCTGAAAAACATCGCCTCGATAGATGTGCTTTTTCAGCTGTTCTACCATCTCCATAAAGCCCTCGTTGCTCAGGTTCGATTCTTCTTCGCCATTAACCCGGAAACTATACTCTGGAAAGTTCTTGTTTTGGATGAGGTATTCGATTTTGGTCAGATCGTCGTTATCGTCGTCGTTAAACACGTTTTTGAACAAGGTAATCTCGTTCTTGAAGTGGTCGATGGCAATAATATAACGATACACATGGTATTGCATGGTTGGAATCGTCTCATCGGCCGGAGCAGTCGAAGTAAATTTGATATCCTCAAAATGCTGCACGGTATTCCAGGTAAAATAACCGAACAAGCCTGTCGATATTTTTTTATCAACTGCGGGGCTTATCGATTTAAACTGTGCCTTAAATGCCGTAATTTCATCGGTAAGCACAAAGC
>NZ_JAELUC010000135.1 GCF_016429155.1 Pedobacter sp. ASV12
TTCCCATTCCGAACAGAGAAGTTAAGCCCGCCTGAGCCGATGGTACTGCGGTAACACGTGGGAGAGTAGGTCGGCGCCAAATTTTAAAGCAGGGGCCATCCGACAGGATGGCCCTTTGTCGTTTATAGAATTTTTAAGACACAATTACCCACCATTTTGTTCAGAACTTTTACATAAAGACCTGTTTTAATTGCAAATAAACTAAGGCTAAGCAAAGCATTATGCGTATCTTTGCACTCTAATTTAAGTATAATGAATATCAACTTTGGATCGAGAAGGGAAGTAATGAAGCATATCGAAAAATATATGCTTGAAAAAATGCCCGAATACCTTAAGCCTATAGATGATATCTGGCAACCATCTGATTTTTTGCCCGATGCAAGTAGGGAAGATTTCTTTGCCAAGGTAAAAGACCTACAACAAAGCGCTAACGAACTTTCTTACGACCTGGTAGCTGTTTTAATCGGCGATACCATTACCGAAGAAGCACTACCGACTTACGAATCGTGGTTAACTACCGTAGAAGATGTTTCTAGAGACGAAGAAGGCGGCTGGATGAAATGGACCAGACACTGGACTGCCGAAGAAAACAGGCACGGCGATCTTTTAAATAAATACTTATACCTTTCTGGCCGTGTAGATATGCGCCAAATGGAAATCTCTACCCAATATCTTATTGCCGATGGCTTTGATATCGGTACTGGAAGAGATCCTTACAGAAACTTTATTTATACCTCTTTTCAGGAGATGGCTACCAATATTTCGCACCGCAGGGTGGCTTCTTTGGCTAAAAAGGATGGAGATGCCCTGTTGTCTAAAATGTGTGGCGTAATTGCTTCCGATGAGGCTAGACATGCCAAAGCCTATAAAGATTTCATCTCTCGCGTGTTTGAAGTTGATGCCAATGAAGCGATGTTGGCTTTTGAAGACATGATGCGCAAGAAAATCGTAATGCCGGCACATTTCCTAAGAGAGATGGGCCTCAAAATCGGCCAAACTTTCGGCCATTTTACCGATGCCGCACAACGCTTGGGTGTATACACTTCTACCGATTACGTAGATATCCTGAAACAGTTGATCGGCGATTGGAAAATCGAGAGCATAAGAGAATTGAATGAAGCCGGCGAAAAGGCTAGGGATTATATCCTTGCTTTGCCTGATAGGCTGCTCAGGGTAGCTGAAAGAATGAAGAACCCAAGCATGGAATACAAATTCAAATGGATTTTAGCATAAAACCAAGCGACTTTAGGGT
Source organism: Pedobacter sp. ASV12 (assembly GCF_016429155.1). Lineage (GTDB taxonomy): Bacteria > Bacteroidota > Bacteroidia > Sphingobacteriales > Sphingobacteriaceae > Pedobacter. The sequence goes on from NZ_JAELUC010000135.1 coordinate 1,253, forward strand.
CGCTTTTTTTATGGCAGAAGCTAGGGCTTTATAAAATGCGGTGTAACATTCTTTTCATCAAATCTTATCAATAGCTAAGCGTGCAGAATGTTTTTTATATTTGGGTTAAACTACAGCTAACCTATGTCTATCCTAAAATCATCCAAAATTGTCTTTTTGACAATAGGGATGGCTATATCTGTTTATAGCTATGCCCAAACTGCAACCAACCCGGTGCCCCATGTTATTCCTGCATTAAGAGACTGGAAGGGTTCTAATGGCCAGTTTCGCTTAAAGAAGCAAGTCAGTATTGTTGTGCAGCCTGTTGCCAAGGCCATGCTGATGCCTTATGTCCAAACCTTTCTGAACGATTTGCGCCTTGCTTTCCCGAAACATCGCTTTGTAATCAAAAATAGCCATCCTGCAAACGGAGATATCTATTTCAGCTTGAAGGCCGATAGCTCGATTAAAAAAGAAGGCTATATTTTGAAAATTGGAGACCGGATTGATATCGAAGCGCTTGAACCAAAAGGCGCATTTTGGGCTACGCGAACAATTTTGCAAATGCTGGAACAGGATCAGCAACAGGCCAATCTGCCTAAAGGCATTGCAATCGATTATCCGCAGTTTGCCGTACGGGGCTTTGTATTGGATGTAGGCCGGAAGTTTTTTAGCCTACAGTTTCTGCGCGATTATGTAAAACTGATGGCTTATTATAAACTGAATGACTTTCAGATACACCTGAACGACAACGGTTTTAAACAGTTCTTTAACAACGACTGGAACAAAACCTACTCGGCATTCCGTTTGGAAAACGAAACTTATCCCAATTTAACGGCGAAAGATGGGAGTTACAGCAAGAAGGAATTTATCGAATTGCAACAGTTGGCCACAGCTTATGGCGTAAAAATCATTCCCGAAATCGATGTGCCAGCCCATTCCTTGTCCTTTGTAAAGGCAGTGCCCGAAATCGGGAGCAAGAAATATGGGATGGATCACCTCGACATCAACAATCCGAAAACGAAGGAAGTGATTAACAATGTGTTTAAGGAATACCTGAGTGGACCTCATCCGGTTTTTATTGGTGATGAAGTACATATTGGTACCGACGAATATGCCAAGGCCGAAGCAGAAAAATTCAGGGAATTTACAGACGATTACATAAAGTATGTGGAAGGTTTTGGTAAAAAAGTAAGGCTCTGGGGGGCGTTAACACATGCCAAGGGCAGCACGCCGGTTAAGGTGAAAGATGTTACCATGAATGTATGGTACAATGGCTATGCCGATCCCAAAGAGATGATCGATCTGGGCTACAACGTGATCAGTACCCCCGATGGCTGGCTTTACATCGTGCCCAAAGCCGGTTATTACTACGATTACCTGAACCTCAGGAAAATCTATAACGAATGGACGCCAAACGTAATTGGCAACCAAACTTTTGATGAAAACCATCCTCAAATTAAGGGGGGATCCTTTGCCGTTTGGAACGATCATGTAGGCAACGGAATTACCGAAAAAGATGTGCACGACCGTGCCTTTCCGGCTGTCCAGGTATTGGCGCAGAAGATGTGGGATGGCACGGCAGCCACAAAACTGCTGAGCTATGACGAGTTTGCCAAATACAGCAAAAGCCTGGGCGAAGGACCAGGACTTAACATGCGAGGCCAAATTGTTGGAAAAGACAGCCTGGTATTGCATTATAATTTTAATGCTAAAAAGTTTGTGGATGCAAGCGCAGATGAGCGTAGTGGAACCATAGTCCAAAATGTAGGAACTGCTCAAGTGGAAAGGCATCAATCGGCCTTTTTTAAAGGTGGCGATAGCTTTGTTCAAACACCATTAAAAGGTATTGGCTATGATTATACGGTTTCCTTTTGGATCAACCCTGATCAAAGCAATGCAGCTGATGCCGTTTTGTTCTCTTCGACTGACGCAGTAGTGAAGCTAAAGCAACAACAGACCAATAAACTGGGATTTTCTAGAGAGAATTACCATTATAATTTTAACTACAGTGTGCCAGCAGATACATGGACACACATTACCATTACAGGCAATAATAAAGGTACCAGCTTGTACGTGAATGGTACTTTGGTTGAGCGTTTGGAAGGGGCTATGCAAGAGTTTAGCAATACCAAGGATAAAATTGCCAAGGTACAGACCCTGTTTTTTCCGCTACAATATATTGGAGCTCCTCAAGGTAGTTTTAAGGGCTATATGGACGATTTAAAGGTATATAATAAGCTTTTATCTGCAGAAGAAATCAAGAAGCTGGCACTTTAAAGTGTTTAACTAAAAAGGGATGGTTGATGGCCATCCCTTCTTGTTTTATTTTAGTTCCCTGATTCTGATATTTTTAAACCAGGCTTTAGCAGCATGGTCTTGAAAAACGATTTTGCCAGTTTTGGCGCTGCCATAATCGGGATAATCTTTCCATTTGCCTTCTTTTTTCTTTTTCTCCCAATCGCTGGTCCAGGCTTGAAATTCTACGATTTTTTTGCCATTTAACCAATGTTCTACATGGCCTTTGTTAAATACAATGCGGCTACTGTTCCATTCGCCAATAGGTTTAAGCACTTTTTGGCTGTTATTGGTAAGGTTCATGGCATAATCAGCGCCTGTTTTTTGCCATTCTTCTAATTTGCTTGGAAAGCCTATGTCATCAATTAATTGATATTCTGGACCAGTTTCGTATGGACCCTTGTATTTGGCCTGCTCAACTACATGGTACATTACCCCGCTATTGCCGCCTTTTCCTAATTTCCATTCCCATTCCAGCTCAAAGTTATCGTAGTCTTTATCGGTGGCTAAATCACCTCCGGTATCGTGTGCGGCTGCGCCTAAGCATATCAGGCTGCCATCTTCAACAATCCAATTGCCTACTTTTTTATCGCCTTTATTATAGCCATGCCATCCGGTTAGGCTTTTGCCATCAAAAAGTTTTACCCATTTACCTGCCGGGGTACTGATATTGGTTGCTGTTGTTTTGCGCACGGTGTTTGTTTCTGAAACGGAGGCATAGGTCAGGAAAGCTCCTGCCAAGGCCATGGTTAATACATACGTTGTTTTCATCTGTTAATAGTTTTATTTTTATTGGTGATGGTTCGTCGCTTATTTTTTCTTGATTTGCATTTTTTCTGGATCCCAGAATATAGGTGTTTCTTTAAAGTAGCTGTCGTTGCACAATAGGGCAGGTGCCGCTGCACGGTAGCCAAATATGGCATCTTCAACTACATTTCCCTTGGTGCGTATCGCATTGAAAAAGTTTACAAAATGATCGTAAGGACCTCCTTTGTAGCCTTCTTCGGCCGCATATTTTGTAATTTGCGGAGGTAGTATCTGCTTGCGTTGCGAAATAGCCTTCCCTTGTTTTTTCATTTGTTCGATGAAAAAGGGATCATCTGAAACAATCTCTTTGTTTCTTTTTACGGTTACATCATCCCAAGTTACATCCATTGAGCCCTCGCTGCCTACTAATTTAAGGTAGGTGTTGCCACTGGTACCATCAATGAAGTTACAACGTAACGACAGGTTAAATGCCGGATGGCTCTGCTGTTGAGCATAATCAAAAGCGCCCAATTGCATATCGGGAACCTCTCTTCCATCCTTCCAATAGCGCAAACCGCCAGTTGAATAGATTTTCTCTGGCCCCATTGACCCAGTGATGAAGTGAAGGCTAGAGAACAAGTGTACATATAAATCGCCCGACATGCCCGTGCCATAATCACGGTAATTTCTCCATCTAAAAAAGCGTTTGGCGTCAAACGGACGTTTATTGGTGTTGCTGATATAAGCTTCCCAATCAACAGTTTGTGGAGAGGCATCGGCTGGAATGTTATATTGCCAAGCGCCAATTGGCGAGAATCTGGCCCAAAAACCTTCGGCATAGTTGAGCGTGCCGATGGCTCCTGACTCTAAAAGCTGTTTGGCCTTCTCATTGCCTAATGACGATACGCCCTGGCTACCTACCTGAAAAACCATGCCGGTTTCTTTTTGGGCTTTAATCACATCGTGGCCTTCGTCTATGGAGTGTACCATTGGTTTTTCACAATACACATGTTTGCCAGCTCGCATGGCATCGATAGAAATTTGTTTGTGCCAATGGTCGGGAGTGCCAACAATAACGGCATCCACATCTTTGCGATTAAGAATTTCTTTGTAGTTGCGCGTAGTAAAGATATCATTTCCCCACATTTTTTTGGCATCCTGTAACCTGCCATCATATAAATCGCAAACGGCAACCAGCTTTACACCAGGTACTTCTAATGCGGTTTTGGTATCAGAAACGCCCATGCCTCCAGCACCAATTAAGGCAATTTGGATGTTGTCGTTAGCAGAAAATTGCGAAGAACGCTTGAGATAGGTAAAAGGAGCAGAAAAATTATCTGCAGCCAGAACAGAGGAACCTGTAGCCAGCACAGCAGAGGTGGTAGCTAGCTTTTTGATAAAACTTCCTGTCTCTTATACACATCTGACGCTGCCGACGAACCACGACATGGGTTTTTGTGGGGGGTGGGGGGGGGGTTGAAAAAGGGGGGGGGGGGGGGGGGGGGGGGGGGGGGGGGGGGGGGGGGGGGGGGGGGGGGGGGGGGGGGGGGGGGGGGGGGGGGGGGGGGGGGGGGGGGGGGGGGGGGGGGGGGGGGGGGGGGGGG
>NZ_JAELUC010000136.1 GCF_016429155.1 Pedobacter sp. ASV12
CCCCCCCCCCCCCCCCCCCCCCCCCCCCCCCCCCCCCCCCCCCCCTCTTTTAGATGTGTATAAGAGACAGTGCAGAAGCATTTTGCTTTTGGAAGCACCTTGCTTGGTTGAGCAGAACCAATGGAATTTTACAGTATGTTCATTTTATAGACAAAGAACAGCATTTGATTTTGTCTATTTGCCAATATGGAAATGTTCACGTAAGTGTAAGGAATAAAGAAACAGATGAGCTGTTTAGGAATTTGCTGGAACAAAGCAAGCTAAATATAAGGCCTTGCTCTCCAAATCAGATCTAAGAGGTTAAAATACTGTGTGTTATAGCTCAAATCTGAAAGCCTCCCTAGTTGCGCAACATCCAGCATTAAGAGATTTTTGCTCTTGCTGATTTTGCTTCATCAACAAGAGCAAAAGCTCAAAATAAAAAATCTATTTTTTAGCTTTAGCAACTGCTTTTTTTGGTAATGTAACTTTATTTTCAGTAGGTGTTCCGGTAGCGGAATCCTCTTTTTTAACCACTTTTTTTGACGTTTTTATAGGCTCAGCTGCGATAGTGGCTTCTTTTTTAGTCTTGATTGCCTTATTTGGAGTGGCTTCCGGCGTGATTTCAACGTCCTTTTTAGTGGTTGTTTTTTTGGTTTTTGCAGGCGCTAATGTTTCGGTATCCGCCTGTTCTGCAACAGCTTTTGTCTTTTTAACGGCAATTTTAGGTTCCTTGGCTGCTGTTTCTTTCTTAGCTTTGGCAACAGGTTTGGCTTTTGCAACCGGCTCTTCCTCAGTTGCTTCCTTTTTGGTAGGTTTAGCTTTTTGAGGCGCTGCTGCTATAGGCAATTCTTCTTTTACAGGAACTGCTTTAACAACTGGTCCCTGCAGGTAGATTTCTAATATTTGCTTCAAATAAAGATCCGGCTTTGGCATCCTTACTAGGGTTCCGGGTTCTTTGTCTTGCGATTGTTTAATGTAGGCCGATTTTATTTTGCCCCAGTCTTTAGAATAGAGTTTGATAAACATGGCTATAAACTCTTCGTGGGTATATTTTTTAGGCAATCTGCCCAACACGACCTGTATTTTTTCTTCTTTTCTATGTAATATTGCCATTAGCTTTAATTTCTGCAAAGATAGCCTAATTATTGGCGATTTAAGATTTGGTTGATCAAAATAGCTATATTCATTATGAATGAGCTAAGAGTTGGCGAGGATCAGACCTTGTTTTAAAGGTTTTGATGTGACTGTTTTCCGGTGCGTATCGGGTGTCCATGATCTCAACAAACCTCGGGTTATCTAAATAGGTGCTTGTTTTGGCAAAATTATCGGCATTAAGTACAACTAAAAATTCCTGTACAATCACTTTAGTTTCCATCCTTTTAGGTATTGGTTATGAATTATAAACAAAGGCATCGGCTTTGGGTTTTGACAATCGGTTACCTCTTAACATTTCACATATTTTCTCCACAAACGTTTTATCGCTACGCCACAAGATAGTATATTTACGGTTTATAAATTCAGAACAATTTTGGCGAAGGCAACAGCGAAAGAAACCCCATTAATGCAACAGTACAATACCATCAAGGCTAAATATCCTGGTGCGCTATTGTTATTCAGAGTAGGAGATTTTTACGAAACATTTGGCGAAGATGCCGTTAAAACTGCCCAGATTTTGGGCATCGTGCTCACCAAAAGGGGAACCGGGCCAAACGGGGCCTTGGAACTTGCCGGATTTCCACATCATTCGCTCGAAAATTACCTGTCTAAATTGGTGAGAGCTGGACAAAGGGTGGCGATTTGCGATCAGCTCGAAGATCCCAAAATGACCAAAACTATCGTAAAGCGCGGGGTTACCGAATTGGTTACACCCGGAGTAGCTTACAACGACAACATCCTGAGCCAAAAAGCCAACAATTACCTCGCTGCTGTTTTCTTCGACAAGCAAACCATGGGCGTGGCCTTTTGCGATATCTCTACCGGCGAATTTCTAATCGCCCAAGGCAGTTCCGAATACATCGACAAGCTTTTGCAGAGCTTTAGGCCTACGGAAGTGGTTTTTCAAAAACATAAGCGCCAGGATTTTTTCAATCTCTTTGGCGATAAATTCTATACTTTCGGCTTAGACGATTGGGCTTTTACCGCCGATTATGCCAACGAAACCCTAACCAAACATTTTGAGGTTAACTCGCTCAAAGGTTTTGGGGTCGACAAGTTGCAGGCTGGTGTAATTGCAGCAGGAGTGGTGCTGTATTACCTTGGCGAAACCGAACACCGTAACCTGCAGCATATCACTTCCATTTCGAGGATTGAAGAAGACCGCTATATGTGGCTCGACCGTTTTACCATCCGCAACCTGGAATTGGTAAGCACGGCCAACGATAATGGCGTTACCTTGTTCAATGTGCTTGATCAAACTTGTACGCCCATGGGTGCGCGCCTGTTGCACAAATGGATTGTCATGCCTTTAAAAGAACTGAAGCCTATTCAGGAGCGTTTGGGTATGGTCGATTATTTGGTAAAGCATGAAACCTTGCTCGAAGAGTTTCTGGACCACATCAAACCAATCGGCGATTTAGAACGCCTGATTTCGAAAGTAGGCCTGCAAAAGGCGGGGCCGCGCGAACTGTTGCAACTGAAAAGGGCATTGGGGCATATTGAAGAGGTCAAACAACTGGCCGAAAAGACTGAAAACCCGTTTCTCACAGCCTTGGCCTCGCAACTTAATCCTTGTTTAAGCATTAAAGAACGACTGGAAAGAGAACTGCAACCCGATCCTCCGGCCTTGCTGGTTAAAGGCAATGTCATAGCCGATGGCATTGACGAAGAGCTGGACCGTTTGCGTAAAATTGCCTACGGAGGCAAAGAGTATCTGGTCGAAATCCAGAAAAGAGAAGCGGCCAGTACGGGCATTCCGTCGCTTAAAATATCTTTTAACAACGTATTTGGTTATTACCTCGAAGTTACCCATACCCACAAAGACAAAGTACCTGAAAGCTGGATCCGTAAACAGACCTTGGTTAATGCCGAGCGCTACATTACCCCAGAACTGAAGGAGTATGAAGAGCAGATTTTAGGTGCCGAAGAAAAAATACAGGCCATCGAAGTCAGGCTGTACAACGAGCTGATGTTTCAAGTGGCGCATTACATCAAGCCTATCCAGCTGAATGCTTTTTTAACAGCGCAACTGGATGTATTGCTTTGCTTTGCACAATTGGCCATCAAAAACCATTATGTAAAGCCAGAGCTTAATCAAAAAAAAGAACTCGATATTAAAGGCGGGCGGCATCCGGTTATCGAAAAGCAATTGCCAACTGGCGACGAATACATTACCAATGATGTGTTTTTGGATAATGAAGGCCAGCAGATCATTATCATTACTGGTCCCAACATGTCGGGTAAATCGGCTATTTTACGCCAAACCGCATTAATTGTGCTCATGGCGCAGATGGGTTGCTTTGTGCCGGCCAAATCGGCCAATTTGGGGCTTACCGACAAAATATTTACCCGTGTGGGAGCTTCCGACAACCTCTCTTCGGGCGAAAGTACTTTCATGGTAGAGATGAACGAAACGGCCAGCATCCTGAACAATATTTCTGACCGGAGTTTGATTTTATTGGATGAAATTGGCCGTGGCACGAGTACTTACGACGGAATTTCTATTGCCTGGGCCATTGCCGAATTCTTGCACGAACACCCAACGGCGAGACCGAAAACGCTTTTTGCTACGCACTACCACGAGCTTAACGAGCTCGAAAACACCATGGCTCGCATCAAGAACTTTAATGTAGCCATTAAGGAAGTGGGCAGCAAAATCATTTTCTTACGCAAGCTGGTGCCTGGTGGCAGCGAACACAGTTTTGGTATACATGTAGCCAAATTGGCGGGCATGCCTTCTAAGTTGATCAGCCGGGCCAACGAAATCCTGAAACGCCTGGAAATTGACCGTACCGAGGGGCAAAGCATTAAAGACAGTATTAAAAAAGTGCAGAACCAGGCTTATCAATTGCAGATGTTTGCGGTTGACGATCCGGTATTGATCAAAATCCGTGATTCGCTAAACAACCTCGACGTGAATACCTTGACACCGGTAGAAGCTTTGCTTAAATTAGACGAGATACAGCGCTTGATTAAGAATTAGTGGGTTTGAAGTTAAAAGTTGAAAGTGAAAAGTGAAAATTTGAAAGTTGTCGACTTACGACTAATTACCAATATGACAACTACCATGGTGCTAGCCAACTAATAACTAACCACTCAATAAATAGTTGAAAAGTGGAAAACTGTTGACATTTTATCAGTTTGAATTGAGTTATCTTGTGGGCATTCACCAAATCGTAATTTATGATCAAAGCCATAAACGTCAATCTGCAACGCATTCGATTTCTGAATCCACGTCTGCCTTTACAACTTGGTTTGGGTTTGTTGCTGGCGCTAACATTGGCCTCTTGTGGCACCCGAAAGTATACGGCAAGGCCCGATATGAAGGCATCGAAAGTAGCAGATGCGATGGCACAGCTCAAAAGCAGGGAGCTTTACCGCTTTATAGCCGATTGGACAGGGGTGAAATACCGCTTGGGTGGTTTAGATAAAAACGGCATTGATTGCTCGGGTTTCGCTCTTTTGCTCGAAAAAAATATTTATGGCTTAACTTTGCCCAGGCGTTCGCGCGATCAGGCTGAAGCCGTAAGGAAAAAGAGCATCGGAAACTTGGAAGAAGGAGATTTAGTATTTTTCTCTTTTGGCGGCAATGAAGTAGACCATGTAGGCGTTTATTTAAATAATGACTTTTTTGTACATGCTTCTACCACAAGAGGGGTAGTGGTTGACGACCTGAATTTGCCTGTTTATCAGAATGCGATTGTAAAAACAGGAACCTTAAAATAAAAACTCTATGCGTAAAACAATTTTCTCTCTCTGTTTATTACTGGTAGCCAGTGTAAGCCTAAAGGCACAAAACCCTTTAAAAGCTGGCGATATCCTGCCAAACTTGGCCCTGTTGAGCACTAAAGGCACCGTGTACGACCTCAAGGCACAAAAACAGCCCAAAGGCTTTGTGCTTGTATTTATGACCCCAACCTGCGACCATTGCATCATGTATGAAGATAGGGTAATAGCACTTGATAAAAAATATAAATCGAAAGGCTATCCGGTTGTAGCAATTGGGCCTTATGGCGACGATCCGATTAAATATCCGCTAGATGCGATGCCCGAAATGAAGAAGATGTCGGATAAAAAGGGCTTTACTTTTCCTTATTTGTCAGACGACAAGTTTAAATATACCTTCATGCTGGGCATCAGGCAAACACCAACGGCGGTAGTCCTGCAAAAGAAACCCAATGGCTTCTTGATCAAGTACATTGGCCGTATTGACGATAACGAGGATCCGAAAGCTACGCCAAAAAACAAATATGTAGAGCAAGAGCTGAATAAATTGCTATAAGTCAAATTTCGGTCTGCGGCATTTGTCCTGTTGTTAAAATCTTTTATCCAAGAACCGATGAGGTACTTATTGGCCATTATTTTCTTTTTTGCAATTGCGGCAGCTCATGCTCAGGTTAAATTACTATCTTTAAATGAGTTGGAGCAACGGATGGCTCAGGGAAAAGATACCACCTATGTGGTTAATTTTTGGGCAACGTGGTGTGGACCTTGTGTAGAAGAACTGCCGAATTTTGAAAAACTGCAGCAGCAGCACCAAAACCAGCCCCTCAAGGTATTACTGGTGAGCCTTGATTTTAAATCGAAGCTGCAAAAAGAAGTGGTTCCGTTTGTCCAAAAGAACAAGATCAAATCGGAAGTATATGTAATCAAGGAACCCGATCAGCA
>NZ_JAELUC010000137.1 GCF_016429155.1 Pedobacter sp. ASV12
CCCCCCCCCCCCCCCCCCCCCCCCCCCCCCCCCCCCCCCCCCCCCCCCCCCCCTTTTCAAGCAGAAGACGGCATACGCGATCATGAGTACTGTCTCGTGGGCTCGGAGATGTGTATAAGAGACAGCATCTTTAGAATTAAAAATTTGATAATTAAACTTTTTGCCCTCATTAACTGACACTATCATATAAACAGTTTGCTTGGCTTTCTTGTCAGATTTTTTCGTATAGCTAAAACCATAACTCGTCTTATCACCATTATTACCCAAGCCTGTAAAATTTCTAACTTGTTCATTATCAATATTCCAGTCTTTAAGGTTAATTTTACCTTTCTGTCCCCCTTCTATATTACTGTATCTATCTCTCTTTTGATCATCACCATATGCATCTCTTAGATAGTTCTCAAAATTAACAGCTTGTGTTTCCAATGCTAGTCTATTTTGTACCGTTCCGTCTCTATTCTTTGTGATTTGAAAAGTATCATCTTGATAGGCATGATACAGTTCATGTCCCATTATCATTTCATTTTTAGGTGATCCACCATCAATTGAGCTATACCAGCTGTTCCCAACATAATTTATAGTCCTATCTTCATATTGCGAACTTCTAGTAAAAAATGTCGATTTAGTCACATACGTTTCACTAGAATTCACTAGTCTATTTAACACTTCTTGACCTTTACTTGTTGCAGCAATCTTCGCGAGATTAGTTAATGCACCAGCAGTATTATTTCCAATTTCAATTTCCTTACCATCAGAATCAATAAAGATAACTGGGTTATTTGCTACATAATTATATGGAGACAATTGTAAATATTTCTCCGCCAACGGATCCACCACGTTCCATCTTCCAATTATCGGATCATAGAACCTTGCACCGTAGTCGTAAGCCTCCAGCTCGTACTGCAGCTCCTTGCCGTTGTACAGGTACTTGTTCTCCAGCGATACGGGGCTACCTGCGGACTTCCTCAGGCCGAAGGGATAGTAGTTGTCCTCCTGCAATCGGCGTACAACGCCTCCTTAAATATCGAAAACGTAGCGCACATTTCTAAGGTGGTCGGTCAGGTTGTAGATATAGGTGTAGGTGCCCCCGTTGTTCTGTGCCTTGCCCACCTCGGTCTGGATGAAGTCGATCGTGCTGTTCGTGTACTGGATGCCGTCCACGTAGTCGACAATGGTCCCGCTCACTGTGTTCGCCTTCCTCAGCTTGGCCCCCGTGGCGTCGTACAGGTAGGCCAGGCCGATGCCCCCGCCCGATACCGTTGCCGGCAGGTTCGGTTGGTTATAGGAAAGGCTTTGGTCAACCAATTCTATTCGTACACCTTTGAGGTCACTCCATTTTTACAATGTCATCTGCTTTTACCGTTAAGACGTCTAAGGTTTCATTCATTTCATCAACAAACTCTACTTCAAAAGCCAACGGAAAGTCTGGATAAATTATTAGGACGGTTCCTTTACATCCTTCAAAAACTTTATCATTTAAAGTTTTTATGGCCTTCACTATATCATATTTTTTTATCATGGTATTTTAATGTGGGTTTATCTATTTAATTGGAAATGCTGTGATTAATCTAACAACATTATCATTGTTTTTAATCCAAGCTGTCATAACTTCAATTATTCGCCCATTGGCTCCAGTAACTTTTATAACTTGATTAAACTTGGTTCCATATTGGGTTACGGCGGTTTGAACAGCTTTACTGGAATCGAACACTAATTGTTTTGCCAATCCCGCTGAATTTACTTGAGTATAACCCAGTGCTTGCTGAAACCACTTTGCTTTGCTTGCTCCAACTGCGTGTTCAGCATTTAATAAATAACCTGCTAATTTTTCTTCTACAGATAATCGGGATAATAGTGCCAAACTCCCCTTTGGCCCAAAAGGAGGATTGATTTCAAATTTAATATAGGATATATGGACCGGATTACCATCGTTGTCGTAATTTATTCCTCGTAGTCCCTTCCTCCATGAAGATTGTTCCCAAGCCTTCCCTACTTAGGAGTAATACCGCTCATTAATACGACCCTATATTATCCCTAGTTAATATTAGAAGTGCAACAGGGTCGTTTCCATATATTCCACATTCTATATCATTTCTTTCCAATATAATTGATTTTGCAAATTCTATCGCAGAATTTATATTATCAAAAACGGTATAAACCTCCTGATTTACAGTGTCGCATAGATGTAATCCTTATCCAATACTATGCCTGTATTAATATCTGCTCTCAATAAAGCAACCTGTTCGTTTTTTAAATGCGGAAATTTCTCCATATTTCTTATCAATTTAAGGTTTTACCTGTGTAACTTTAGCACCTGTTGTAGTTCCTCTTAAAAAGTACTTCTGATTCATTTACCACGGTTCTAGTCCCTATAAGCTGTATATTTAATAGGCTAGGGTTTGATTATTCCATGATAATCCAAGGCCAAAAAAAATTGAACTCCTCAAATCTTGGTGTCTGAAAAACAATTAGGTAATTCCTCATAATACCATCTTGGCAATTTATCTAATTTGTCTCCCGTCAAATGCACACTATAACTAAAAAGTTTAAAATCGAATGTAAATGGAATCTCTTTGTCTAGGTATTTCTTATGCTTGAGGTACGTTTTCTTTTTGATTGTATATCCCATTCCCTCATCAAATAGGAAACGCTCTTGCTTAACTTGATCTAGAAACATTTCTTCAAATTTCTCAAATGGAATGTGGGAGATATTGATAAAACCAAAGATAAAATCAGTTCCTATCAGAACTACTTCTAGATGTGCCTGGTAATAATATTTTTCTTTTTTCATTGTTTTTTATCCTCCTGCCAACATAAAAATGGCTCCTACTACGGTTATTATTGCTCCTCCAATTAATATTATTGGATTTGGCCTTACAGGTGGTTGAGATGGTGATTGTGGTGTCGATTCCCAGTCAGGTTCACTTGTTTCTATCTTATTATAAGTCGGTCTTCTTTTAGGATCTGCTCTCCCTTTAAATCTCCCCGTTTCTGGATCATAAGCTCCCTTGTGTTTTCCATTATTATCATAAACTTCTATTTCCCCACGTTTAGAATCCCATTCTCCCCACCAGCCTTTTGGCACTTTTAATTCTGGATCACCACCAGGTCTTGTTTTGCCCAAGTCCCAGCTTGGACGCGCCCCTTCTTTATTTGGTAATGGCTTAGACCCTGGAAATCCAGGAAGTCCTTCCTTTTTATACCCCTGAGGCACTGGTTTATAAACTGGTTCTTTGTCTTCTTTTTTACCTTTATCCTGTTCTTTGTTATCATCCTGATTTTGCCCAATTCCAAAATAGGCTATCACATCTGCAAAATCCTTATCACCAGGCTTATAGGACCCCGATTCACCAGCATACATACCATCAACATCAATAAATCTGATCGGATTATTCAGTACGTAGTTATATGGCGACCAACTTCGGCTCATCTCCGCCAGCGGATCTACCGAATTCCATCTTCCAATTATAGGGTCGTAGAACCTGGCCCCGTAGTCGTACTGCTCCAGCTCTTCCTGCAGCTCCTTGCCGTTATAAAGGCCCTTATAGATTGGCATACAACACGTTTAGCCTGCCTAGAGTCAAAGCTTAATATTTGCCGTTTAATTAATTTCAATCCAAAGTTCTTTAGAGGTTGGAAGGCCATGCTTTTTGTTGAATCTTTCAATTATAGAAGAGTTTGCATCTGCAACTTTCATTTCATATGCCTTTAAAAGATAGTAGTTTGCAAGTTTATTGCTCCTTTGGTTACTGCTATCCACAATATCTGTCTTCAATGCTAGATATGTATCAAAATATGCTTGCGCAAAATTGTAGTTCTCGGCCATAATGATAGAATAAACCAAAAACTCTCGCCCATGGTTACTATCCATATATATATCCCTTAACTTGATATACGAATTTGTATCGCCCAAAACAACTTTATTAACTAAACTTCTTATCTCATCCTTACTATTAAAGCTAACTGCATGCTCTTTTAATGGAGAGGAGCCATCTTTCTTTTTTTCTCTATCTACACATCCCATAAATAGTATTATGGCAATTAATATGAGTGAAATTCTTAAATTCATTATTTTTTTGTTTTTAAAAAGTCAGCAAAACTCTGTCTATTAATTTCTTTCCCGTTCTTAAAAGTAACTATAAATCCCTTATTATCATTATATGTCAGGTCTTTACTACTTCCGACTACTGCGGGTTTTCCGTCTTTAGTTCCATACATAGCATAACCGTCGAAACCAATAATAATTGCTTGTGGGTGTTTTTTGGAGATTTTACGAGCCATCGAGACATCTTTCTCTGTGTATTCGTAAGCAGATAGGCAAGCATAGAGTATTAAAGTAAATGGTTTGTTTTCCTGGAGGATTTTTTTATACGCGTTGCTTTTTTCCGACATGACCTTATCAAAGTCATCTGCGGTATACATATATACTCCTTGATTCGGTCCCTGGTCTTCTTTATGGTCACCTATTCTCCAGCCGCCACCGTGGCCATACACAGAGAAGACTCCATCTCCTTTCCTATAATTACCCGGTAGATTCATCAAATCATATACATCATTAAACTTTTTCTGTGTAGGATCTTTTTTTTGTAGGACGGAAAAAATTTACTGGTTGTTCCGAATCTTTTTCTTTTTCTTCATCATTTTTATAAATTATTCCCATAGCTTGTTGCAGACTAATCAAGAGATTTTTTGCATCATCTCCATAGTAAGTTTCCATTCCGTTTGGGTCTATGTTATTTATTGGGTTGTTATCAGTATAGTTATAAGGCGTGATAGAATGATATTTCTCTCCAAGTGGATCTACTACGTTCCACCTCCCTATCATCGGATCGTAGAACCTTGCCCCATAGTCGTACTGTTCCAGCTCGTACTGCAGCTCCTTGCCGTTGTACAGATATTTGTTGTCCAGCGATACGGGGCTCCCCGCTGATTTCCTCGGGCCAGAGCGGTGGTATTTTGAAATCTTATGCTGTACAGTATATATTTAAGGATTAAGATTATAAATCTCGATTAATACGCCGTTAGCTTGTAAACGGGATAAAGACTTACACCAAATTACACGACTTCCAAATTATTGATACAATCTCTTAAAATTATCAATGCACCTTTCTGGTATAATTGCTAGTACACAACCGTTTTTATCACAAGCTTCAAAGGTTGCGATTCTGTCATCCTTTTTATCAAAAACATATTGCTCTGTTGCTTCACAAGTATAAAAGAATACTGGAAAAACACTGGGATCAAAGTCGGAATAGCTTACGACTTCATTATTAGAAATAAACAATATTCTTTTACATCCTGAAGGGACATCAGGTCCTGCCCACTTTAATCCGGTAATCTCATTTATATTTTCTTCTGTTGTAAACTCATCAAAAATATAGAATTTATCCCATTTAAAGCTTGTAATAGAGCTTAATTTGAATGTTGAATATTTTTGTTTATTCTTTTTTGCTATTTCAATACTTCTTTTGACCTTGTCTTGCAGTTTATACAAAAACTCATCATTTTGACTAGAGCAAGACAAAGAAAATAATATTATTACTAAAAAATATTTTTGAAATGTATCCATTATTCTAACGACTCTAGTGCCTGTCTCTTATACACATCTAAAAAGGGGGGGGGGGGGGGGGGGGGGGGGGGGGGGGGGGGGGGGGGGGGGGGGGGG
>NZ_JAELUC010000138.1 GCF_016429155.1 Pedobacter sp. ASV12
GGTCCTGATCCACTCGTGCAGGATAACATAATTGCCAAAGAAGAGCCAAAATGGAATTTGAACCGGATTTAAAACCCCGAGCAACATGCCATAAAATACGCTGCCTCTTTTGCTGGTATCATTGCTGTCTTTGGTTTTGGGCAACTTATTGCGGTTGATCCAGGTAATGGTACCCATCACCACAAAAAGCAGGATCATGAAGGCATCTACATAAGTGCCCAGCCTTACTTCGTTGATATTGGCATCGAGGTTTACATCGCTCGATACCCAGCGCGCAAAACGCATCATGCCAAAGGTAAAAAGAACTTCAACACAAGAGAAAGCCAGGATAAACGACCACGCTTGGCGCATGCCCTTATTGATAGTGAGCTGTGCAACTGTCAGGTTGATGTTTCCAGGCGGTATATAGCCCATGGCATTTAACAATATGCCGATAATTAAGGTCAAAAAGAGCATAAGTTCGCTAAGATACTATTTCAAATGAGCTTTTAAAAATTGACCTGTATAAGAATCCTTTGCCTGGCGCAAATCTTCGGGCTTGCCTTCAAATACAACGTTTCCGCCTTTATCGCCACCTTCGGGCCCGATATCGATTACCCAATCGGCGCATTTGATCATGTCCATGTTATGTTCGATCACTAAAATGGTATTGCCTTGTTCGATCAAGGTATTCAGGGCTTTCAGCAATTTTTTGATATCGTGGAAATGCAAACCTGTGGTAGGTTCGTCAAAAATGAACATGGTTTTTTGCGCATTGTTGCCTTTGATTAAGAAGGAAGCCAATTTGATGCGTTGCGCCTCCCCGCCCGACAGCGTATTTGACGATTGCCCCAGGTGTACATAGCCCAAGCCTACATCGACCAGGGGTTGCAGTTTCTGCAGGATTTTGGGTTCCTTGGCAAAAAACTCGACGGCCTGATCGATGGTCATATCCAAAATATCGGATACATTTTTGTCCTGATAAGTAATATCGAGCACCTGCTGCTTAAATCTCCGGCCTCCACAGGCTTCGCAAGGCAAAAAGATATCGGCCATAAACTGCATTTCAATCTTCACCTCGCCTTCGCCCTGACAAACTTCGCAACGGCCGCCCTCTACGTTAAAAGAGAAGGCCGCAGGTTTAAGTCCGGCAGCCTTTGCCGATGGCAATGCCGAAAACAAGGCCCTGATATCGTCCCAAGCCTTTACATAAGTGACCGGATTAGAACGCGATGAACGGCCGATCGGGTTTTGGTCTACCATTTCTACGGCACTAACCAAGTCGATATGACCAAAAAGTCCGTCGTAAGCACCCGTTTGCTCGCCGGCATAATTGCCTATGGCTTTTTGCAGGGCGGGATAAAGTATTTTTTTAACTAGGCTGGTTTTGCCAGAACCCGATACGCCCGTTACACAGGTAAATACACCCAAAGGAAACTTGACGTCGATATTTTTCAGGTTGTTTTCACGGGCACCTTTTACCAGGATATGGTCGCGCCACTCCCTTCTTTTGGCAGGGACGGCAATTTCGTCCTTGCCGGCCAAATACCTACCGGTAAGCGAGTTTTTGTCTTTAATAATTTCTTTATAGGTGCCACTAAAAACCAGGTTGCCACCATGTGTACCTGCTTCGGGACCAATATCTATAATATGATCGGCGGCCTTCATCATTTCTTCTTCGTGCTCAACCACCAAAACGGTATTACCCACATCGCGCAATGATTCGAGTACCCCGATCAAACGGTGCGTATCTCTTGGGTGCAGACCAATGCTCGGTTCGTCGAGCACATACACCGAACCCACCAAACTGCTGCCCAACGACGTGGCCAAGTTAATGCGCTGGCTCTCTCCTCCCGACAGGGTATTCGACAAGCGATTGAGGGTGAGGTAGCCCAAACCTACGTTGTTGAGGTAAAGCACCCGATTGGAGATTTCGGCCAGCAAACGCTTGGCAATTTTTGCCTGTGTGGCGCTAAGATCGAGCTGCTCGAAAAAGGGCAACAAAGTAGACAAAGGCATCAGCACCATTTCTAAAATAGACTTGCCTCCTATTTTCACATAAGAAGCATCTTTGCGCAGGCGCGTGCCTTTGCAATCGGGACAAACCGTTTTGCCACGGTAGCGCGAAAGCATTACGCGGTACTGTATTTTATAGGTTTGTTCTTCCAATTCTTTAAAAAACTGATCCAGACCCGCAAAATAGCTATTGCCTGTCCATAACAGCTGCTGCTGTGCCTCGGTCAGTTCGCGGTAAGGCCTGTGGATGGGGAAGTCGAATTTCTCGGCATTTTTAACCAAGCGTTTCAGCCATTCGCCCATTTTTTCGCCACGCCAGGGGGCAATGGCATTATCGTAAATGCTTTTGCTCTTGTCTGGAACAACCAGGTCTTCATCTATCCCGATTACATTTCCATAACCCTCGCAGCGTTTGCAGGCCCCATAGGGGTTGTTGAAACTGAAGAAATTTGGGCTAGGCTCTTCGAACTTCATGCCATCCAGCTCAAAACGGTCGCAGAAGAAGGTCTGTTTGCCATCATGTTCTACATAACAATCGCCTTTGCCTTCAAAAAATGCGGTCTGTGCCGAATCAGCCATGCGGCTTAGGGTTTCTTCCTCTTCGTTAACCACAATGCGGTCTATCAAAATCTTGATGGTATCGCTATCGGCCAGTTTAACGTCTTTGATGGATTGATCTTCGAGGATATCCTCTATTTTGGTGATCTTGTTGTTGAAATAAACCCGCAAGAATCCTTTTTGCAACAATACAGCCAATTCTTCTTTAATGGTTCTGTTGTTGTGTGGATGTAAAGGGCAGAATACCGTAGCTACACTATCGGTACCCAGGCTTACGATAAAATCGACAACCGTACTTACGGTGTCCTTTTTAACCACCTGACCCGAAATGGGCGAATAAGTGGTACCGATACGCGAATAAAGCAGTTTGAGGTAATCGTATATTTCGGTTGAAGTACCTACAGTTGAGCGCGGATTGGAGGTAATTACCTTTTGTTCGATGGCAATGGCCGGCGCAATACCTTTGATATAATCTACATCGGGCTTGTTCATCCGCCCCATAAACTGGCGCGCATAAGCCGACAGGCTTTCTACATAACGACGCTGGCCTTCGGCATACAAGGTATCGAAGGCGAGAGAAGATTTTCCGGAGCCCGACATGCCGGTAACCACCACGAGTTTATTCTTCGGAATGGCTACGTCGATGTTTTTGAGGTTGTGTACCCTGGCGCCTTTGATAATGATATGGTGGTGTGGATCTTTCTCTATTTCCTTGCTCATGTGCCGCTTGCTTAGCTCTGATTTAATGTAACCCCAAAATTACGATTTTGGTTTCAACCCCTCTAAAAATAAGCGACCTTTTATAAAATTTTACAAATTTTAGCAGATTTATTGTTGGATATTCAAAAAAAAGTCTTTCTTTTGAATTTATAACTCACACGAATTAGGAACTGTATTTTAAAAACAAGGAGAGCTGCTATAGATTAAAAAGCTACTTATTTATTATTTTAATTTAATAAAACGAGAAGAATTTTAGTATACGCACTCCTATGAAATTACAGCAGCATAGTGATCAGGATTTGGTGAAGCTATATCTTAACGGAGAAGAATCTGTATTAGAAGAATTACTTCGTAGGCATAAATCCAAAATATATACCTCCATTTATTTATTGGTAAAAGACCAGTACCTGGCCGAAGACATCTTTCAGGATGCCTTTATCAAGGTCATCAATACTTTACGCAGTGGACGCTACAATGAAGAAGGCAAGTTTTTGCCTTGGGTAATGCGCATTGCACACAACTTGGTAATCGATTATTTCCGCCGCGAGAAACGCGCACCGGTCATTACCAGCGCCGACGGCACAGATGTGCTCAATCTTTTGCAGATACACGAAGAAAGTGCCGAAGAACGCATGTTGCGCGAACAAACCCACCTCGATCTAAGAGCAATGATACACCTGTTGCCCGACGAACAGAAAGAGGTGCTCATTATGCGCCATTATGCCGACCTGAGCTTTAAGGAGATTGCCGACCTCACCGACGTAAGCATCAATACCGCCCTGGGACGCATGCGCTATGCACTCAGCAATTTGCGCAAAATGATGAAGGTGAAAGAGGTAAGTCCGCGAGGACTTTAAGCAGGCTGAGTACTAATCTTTTAACAGCCAGGTAGTGTATAATTTTGCCCATTGAGCACATGGGGGCCTCTTGGAAAATTTAATTTGGAAAATGTTAAAATTTTCTGAAAGGCCACGAAATAAAACATACGCAATTACGTTTACTTTGTAAACATTAAATAAATACACTGCGTATGACAAAAACCTCTACACTAAATGATCTTTCCAACTTCTCGAGTCTGCAGCCTGTAGAAAAGGCGGTTGATGAGGGCGACCAACAGAATCTGTTGTTCTACAACAGCATCAGGTCTAAGCTTGACCAATTGGTTAAAGAGCCTTCCAACGAAACCATCCAAAAAATTTTGGATTACTCGAAGAAAAAGTAATTAAAAGTCCCGCGCAAGAGCTGGGACTTTTTTATTGGCCCAATGCTATATCCCAGCAGTGATATAGCTTTCATAACCATATTTTAAGTTAAAATCGAACTTTTTCAACGTTTTAAGCTGTTTTTCCTTTCGCGCAAAAATCCAAAAGCCAAACCTGCAGTAATGGCGTTATAGCTTTTTAGCTTATTGAAATTATGTTGAAAAGACAGGGAGAATCCAGCTGTCCAACCAATCATATAGCAATATTTCACTTCTACGGGCAAGCCGATCGTTTCTTTTTTGATGGTTTCTCCATAGCCTATATCAAATCGGTAATGGGTTAGCGCCAGGCCCGTACCTAATTTAAAATTATGGCACTTGCCCAGGGTATAGCTTTTGCCCGCTATAAGCGCGATATCGCCAAAACTAGGCAGGGGCTTATTGCCGAAGTTGAGCTGAAAAACGTCAGATCCCTTTAGTCTGAGGTAGTTGTTGTTTTGTTGTACCGCCAGCGAAAACTGCCAATACACATCGCCTTGCGAACCTCCGAGTTCCAGGTCGGCATAAGCGTAAAACCGCTTGGGCAGGTGCAGACTGTCTGTTTGCGCCCGGACTGTGCAGGCAAAGAGGAAACAGCCCAACGCGATAAAAAAAGATGATTTCATGTAATTTTGGCTTGAAGATTTGTTAATACATACCTATGGCTATCCCTGCGGAAACGGCAGCATAACTTTTAAGAAAATTGGCATTGCCGGTTCCTGTAACGCTAAAAGCAAAGCTTCTGCCGAACTGAAACGAATACCTGAGCTCGGCAGGCAAGCCAACCGTGAATCTGGTCTTGAAGCGGTCGGGCTGATAGGCCTGCTTTCGGCTATTGAAAGCCTCGTCTTTATCCGTCTTGAAAAAAGCCGACAGTCCAGCGCCAAATTGGATCTGATGGCGCCTCGGCGACCTATAGCC
>NZ_JAELUC010000139.1 GCF_016429155.1 Pedobacter sp. ASV12
CCCCCCCCCCCCCCCCCCCCCCCCCCCCCCCCCCCCCCCCCCCCCCCTCTTTTAGATGTGTATAAGAGACAGGGCAAACCCACATGCCAGTCGCCAAAAGAAGCAATAGGGTATCTAAACCCGTTTTTAGCGTCGAGCAAAAACAACTGTCCAAAACCAATACCCTCAGCCGATGAGTTGTTGGAAATGGCATAATAATTTAAACGTGACAAAAAGCCCAAGAGTTCGTAGCCGTTCCATCCCTTGCGCGCACCACTATTGCTGCATGTTTTAAATTTTTGCCTGCCTTTGGCCGTTTGGATATAAAAATGGCCGTTTTCGGTTTCAACATAGGGCATGGTCCAAGCCTTGGGGCTTGGCAATTGGTTAAATGCAGCTTCAGATACCTCATTGGCCCGAAGCTTAGGCAACTGTTCAAAAGCTTCGGTAGTACCCAAAACCACCTTCCGTTTAGCCACAGGCTTTTTTTGAGCAGCAACATTAAAGCCAAATGAGGCCAATAACAATAGCGCAACCAGGTTTTTCATGGAGGTCGATTTGGTTTGTTGAGATGAGGTGGCAAATTTTGAGCCGAAAATGAAGCGATAGGGCATAGGCGATAATTTTTATGGAT
Organism: Pedobacter sp. ASV12; assembly: GCF_016429155.1. Lineage (GTDB taxonomy): Bacteria > Bacteroidota > Bacteroidia > Sphingobacteriales > Sphingobacteriaceae > Pedobacter. The sequence goes on from NZ_JAELUC010000139.1 coordinate 614, forward strand.
TATATCGGTGCTATTCCTATTTTTGGTGTTACAACAACTACCTAATATCTTCATGAAAAACATCTTCCTTTGGTTAGCCGCAACGGTTTTTTTTAAGCCTGCTCCAGTTAGCGCTCAAGACATTAAAATCAGCCTGTTGGCCAAAAATCAGCCTGTTTTTACGCAAACCAATCAAAACCCAGTGCTCAGGTTTTCTGTTGAAAATCCAAGCCCATTACGATTAAATGCCTTTTCGGGTACCATTGGTGCCGAAGTACTTAACGATATCGAAAAAATAGAGCTGTATGATTCTGATACACTAAGCCATTTTACAAGCAGGCGTTTACTGGGCGAAACCCGAATCAAAGGCCGGAAATTTACCATCAAGTTCAACGGATCGTACACTTTTAACGGGCATCACCTCTGGCTTAATATCGTGCTGAAAAACTCGGCAAAGCTGGCACATCAGCTGATGCTGCAACCCGATTGTTTTTTGGTCGACAACGGCAAGCAGGTCCGTTTGAACAGGAAGCAGTTTGTGTTTAGGATAGGAAGCATAGTTAGGAAGCATGGCGACGACAAGGTAAATACCTACCGCATACCAGGCATTGCCACCACAGCTGCTGGTGCACTGATTTCGGTTTACGATATCCGTTACCTCAATGCTAGGGATTTGCCCGCCAATATTGATGTAGGCATGAGCCGAAGTCTAGACAGGGGCGAAACGTGGGAGCCGATGAAAGTAGTTATGGACATGGGCGAACCCAACGAAAACAATGGGGTGGGCGATCCTGCTATTTTATACGATACCCAAACCCATACCCTTTGGGTAGCTGCCTTATGGAGCAAGGGCAATCGTTCTGTAGCTAGTTCAAAACCAGGGCTTTTGCCTGATGAAACTGGGCAATTGGTTTTGGTAAAGAGTACTGATGATGGGCTGACTTGGTCGAAACCGGTAAGCATTACCGCTGAAGTGAAAAATCCGAAGTGGAACCTGTTTTTTAACGGTCCGGGTACGGGCTCGGTAATGGCCGATGGAACTCTGGTGTTTCCGGCGCAATATTGGGATGAAAATAAACTGCCACACTCCACCATAATTTACAGCAAAGACCATGGGCAAAGTTGGAAAGCTGGCATAGGTGCCAAAAACAATACCACCGAAAGCGCTGTGGTAGAAACCTCGCCCGGACAACTGCTGCTCAACATGCGAGACAATGCCGGAAAATTCAGGAGCATAGCCACGACCAACGATTTTGGACAAACCTGGCAGATGCATCCTACTTCGGCCAATACCTTAGCCGACCCAGTTTGTATGGGCAGCCTCATCCGTGCCAGGGCCAAAGTAAAGGGCAAGCTAAAAGACGTGCTGTTTTTTAGCAATCCCAATTCGTCGGTTTCGAGGAAAAATCTGACGCTTAAAACCAGTTTAGACCTCGGGCAAACCTGGAGCGAAGGAGCACAGCTGCTTATCGACGAACGCGAATCGTATGGCTATTCGGCGCTGACCATGATCGACGAAAACACTATCGGCATTTTATACGAAGGCGTTGGCGATCTTTATTTTGTTCGCGTCAAGATAAATGATTTGTTTAAGTAGTGTTATGCTAGCTTGTTGTTTTTGAGCTGATTAATCTACATTTTTCTTTGCCTTAATTCCCATTATCAATAACCATAAGCAGGCGCCTATTTCGCCAATGCTGGCTGGCATCCTGATGTAGCTTGCTATACCATAACTGCTGTAATGAGGCATGGCGGTGCTTGCAAAAACATTGATGAGGTAGCCAAAACAGCCCAGCATCAAAAAGATGCCCAATACTTTTGGTAACCGGTTGGAGTGGTAAACCAAATAACCAAAAGGCAACAGCCACAAGCCCCAAAACAGCTGCACGATTTTAATGCCATGGCCGTAGCTATCAAGCGAGAAAAGGACCTGCTCCTGAATCTGCTGGGTACTTAAGCCCTTGAGGTATGCCGGCGCATCGACCAAGGTGAGCACATCAAATTTATGCTGCAGGTTAAGCAAGGCAATGGGTACGCTTACGATAGCCAGAATAACCATCAGTTTAGCACAGTTTTCGTTTACCTGCCTCAAGAGCTGGTACAAAGCTAGGGGCAAGGCCAAAAAGGCTAGGTAACAGAGCATGCTACTCACTATATCCCATCTCAACAATTGTACAGATTCGGTTAAGCTATGCAGTGTTTTGGCAGGCTCGTCCCAAAAAATAAGTTTTGAAGGTACATAGCCCAAGCTAAATGTGCCGGTAAGCACTACCACCAGGTAAATGGCTCCGGCTAGGCGAGCGGTTTTTTGGTCAGTCTTCATGGTTGTTGGGGTTTTGTTTTGGCCAGGTAATAGCCAGACATACAATGATGGCGGTTAAAATAATCTCTACAAGGGCCAAATAGCCGTAAAACAACATCCATTTGTCGAGAGAAGTAGCTAAAATCATAGCCATGATTAAACTGAACAGAAGTCCAGCCACCAGATTGGCTATTTTGTTGGCTTTGGCTTTTAATGAAACCGAGAGGAAAATCATCAGCGCCGGAATGCTCATCATCAGGGCAAAGCCCAATAAAGCATAAGGTGTGGTTTGGCCTACGCCCGAATGTCCGGCCATGAGATTTTTGAGGCGGCCCGGTACAAAAAGCGAGAAGAAATCGCCATATACATAACAGAACATTACGGCTGTCCATAAAAAGGCAAGCCTAATCTTAATGTTTACCTTAAACTGTTCAAGTTGTTGGTTTTGAGGATGATTAGAAGTCATGTTGTAGTTGGTTTGGTTTTGCTGATGTAGCCGGGCTTAAGCCCGGCCACTTAACTTAGACGTAGCAGGGTGCCAAATAGTTGCAAACAATTTTCAATTCGTTGCGCCGAATTCGTTTACTTCAAAATCTCTACAGAATTAACCGCTAAATTGTGCGTTATTAAGTTATGGATTTTGTTCAGTTAGAGGCTTTGGTTAGTGATTTTGTGCAGCAGCTCTTTCGCGAGAAACTGAGTGCCAAGCTCTATTTTCACAATGTGGCCCATACCCAATATGTAGTGAACGCCGCCCGGGAGATTGGAATGAATGCCGGTCTTGATGCCGAAGAGCTCGAAACAGTACTGTTGGCCGCCTGGTTCCACGATACCGGCTATACCGAAACCTATCAGCAGCACGAATTGGCCAGTGTAGAAATCGCGGTTCAGTTTTTGGCTGCTTATGGTTTGGCCAAGCACCGGCTAGACGAGGTAATCACCTGCATTTTGGCCACCCGGTTTCCGCAACAGCCTGTTTGCCTTGTAGAAAAGGTAATCTGCGATGCCGATTTTTATCATTTCTCGATGGATAACTACCTCGCCTTTGCGCAGTCGCTTAAACAGGAGTGGGAAGAGGTAATCGGTTTGGAGTATACCCCTTTGCAATGGAATTCGATCAATTTGAAAATGTTGCTGAACCACCAATATTTCACCAGCTTCGGACGGCATAAATTGCAGATCTGCAAAGAAAAAAACATCCGCCTGCTGCAACAATTGATTTGATTTGTGTTCTTGACGTTTAATTTCATTAATTTGAAACATGAAAATCCTGGTTATCGAAGACGAAAAGGCTTTACGCGATAGCATATTGAGCTATTTTATGGAAGAGGGCAATATTTGCGAATCGGCCTCGAACTACCGGTCGGCCTCCGAAAAAATAGCCCTTTACAGTTATGATTGTATTCTGCTCGATCTTGGCTTGCCCGATGGCGAGGGTATGGAACTGCTGAGGGACCTGAAAAAACTGAAAAAGAAGGATGGTGTACTCATTATCTCGGCCAGGCATTCGCTCGATTCTAAACTGGCAGGCCTCGATTTGGGCGCCGACGATTATTTGGTAAAACCATTTCACCTCTCCGAACTCAAAGCCAGGGTAAGTGCCATTGTAAGGCGCAAGAATTTTGATGGCGACAATGTAATTGCCTATCATGAAATTAATGTAGACGTAATGGCCATGACCGTTACCGTGAGCAAAAAGCCGGTGGCGCTCACCAAAAAAGAATTTGAGTTGCTGGTTTATTTTTTGGCCAACAAGGGAAAGGTAGTGACCAAAAATGCCATGGCCGAGCATTTGTGGGGCGATGAAATGGATATAGCCGATGATTTCGACTTTATCTATACCCATGTCAAAAACCTGCGCAAAAAACTGCTGGAAAACGGTTCGCCCGATTACCTCAAGTCTATTTACGGAATTGGCTATAAATTTGGCAATTAAATGAAATTGGCCACCAGATATAACCGCGTTAACCTGCTTGTTTCCTTGCTGGTGCTTATTATCACTGGCATTATCTATTATACCGTCATCCACTTCATCCTTACCGAAAAACTGGATAAGGATCTGGTGGTGGAAGAAGAAGAGATTATCCAATATGTCAAGCATTACGGTAAGTTGCCGTTGCCTTCCAGTTATATCTGTCTCTTATACACATCTAAAAAGGGGGGGGGGGGGGGGGGGGGGGGGGGGGGGGGGGGGGGGGGGGGGGGGGGG
>NZ_JAELUC010000013.1 GCF_016429155.1 Pedobacter sp. ASV12
CCCCCCCCCCCCCCCCCCCCCCCCCCCCCCCCCCCCCCCCCCCCCCCCCCTTTTTAGATGTGTATAAGAGACAGAGCACAAAAACAAGCCCTTGCCAGTTGGGGTATATTATTACACCATTGCGCTCAACGACAAAAAATCGACTATTTATACCGGTAGCGTTACAATTATCAGGTAGAATTAAACAACTTATCCAAGCAAATGATTCATATCCTATCTTTGTGGCTACCTAACAACCCAGTTTAATGCAACATTTTGCGCCTATAGCCCTTTTTGTATACAACCGCCCCAAGCATACCGAGCGGACCCTAAAGTTTTTGCAACAGAACGAATTGGCTTCAGAAAGCAGGCTCTTTATCTTTTCGGATGGCCCTAAAACCGTAGCCGACGAAGACAAGGTAAAAGAGGTAAGGGAGTTCATTAAAAAGGTTGAAGGCTTTAAGACTGTCGAAATTATTGAAGGTCAGACCAATATGGGGTTAGCCAATTCGGTTATTGCAGGTGTTAGTCGGCTTACCCAAACCTACGGGCAGGCCATTGTTTTTGAAGACGACCTGATTTCGTCGCCATATACCCTCACTTACTTTAACGAGGCGCTGGACCGCTACCGCAACGAAGAAAAGGTCATGCACATTGGGGCTTACATGTATGCCCTCAAAGACGAAAACCTGCCTGAAAGCTTCTTTTACCGAGCGGCTACCAGCTGGGGCTGGGCTACCTGGGCAAGAGCTTGGCAACATTTCGAGCCAAACATCGATACTTTAATGGCGCAGTTCGACTCCAAAAAGAAACACGCCTTTGCCATCGAAAACACCATGAATTTCTGGAAACAGATGCAGGATTTCAAGAACGGCAAAAACAACTCTTGGGCCATCCGTTGGTATGCTTCCATCTTTTTAAAGGGCGGCTTGACTTTAAACCCTTCGCAATCGCTGGTTAACAACATCGGACACGATGGCAGCGGCATCCACTCGGGGCTGAGCGATATTTACAACGTCATCATCAACCCCAAGCCCATTAAACAGTTCCCATCGGTTATTGCCGAAAACGAGCAGGCCTACCAGGCCATTAAGCATTTCCTGGCCAACCGCAAAGGCAGCTTGTGGGCACGGATCAAGCGTTTCATCAAAGAGAAACTGAACTCGTAGGCTTCGAAAGTATTCCAATATCCTTTGATGAAAAGCCAATATAATTTAATAGCCATCCAAAAATTAGGATTAAGTTTGAATAGCTACCAAATCTATTCCCATGAACAAAATACTCATTAGCTGCCTTTTCATCTGCAGCTTTGCCTATGCCCAAAAACCCATCAAGCCTTATGGCGCCACACCAGCTAAAAGACAATTGGCCTGGCACGATGTAGAAGTTTACGGCCTTATCCATTTTACGCCGACAACTTTCGAAGACAAGGAATGGGGTTATGGCGATGCCGATCCGAAAATTTTCAATCCGACTAATTTTGATGCCGAGCAAATTGTAAAGGCCGCCAAGGCCGGCGGTTTAAGAGGAATCATCCTCGTGGCCAAACATCACGATGGATTTGCTTTATGGCCAACAAAAACCACGCCTTACAACATTTCGAAAAGCCCGTTCAGAAACGGCAAAGGCGATTTGGTGAAGGAAGTACAACTTGCCGCACAGAAATACGGACTTAAATTCGGCGTGTATTGTTCGCCTTGGGACAGAAACAATCCACAGTATGGCACACCAAACTACCTTGCCATTTACCAGGCGCAACTCAAAGAGCTGTATAGCAACTACGGTCAGCTGTTTATGAGCTGGCATGATGGTGCCAATGGTGGCGACGGCTATTATGGCGGTGCCCGCGAGAAAAGAAGCATTGACAATACGGTGTATTACGATTGGAAAAATACCTGGGCCATTACCCGTAAAATGCAACCCATGGCCAATATATTTAGCGATGTAGGCCTGGATGTGAGATGGGTGGGCAACGAAGAGGGCCATGCGGCCGAAACTAGCTGGGCCACTTTTACGCCTATGCCTCCACAAGGCAAAAACGTAGCCGTTCCGGGGCAGGCCAATTATCCAGAAAGTCCGGTGGGAATTAGGAATGGCAAATTCTGGATGCCAGCCGAATGCGATGTACCTTTGCGAAGCGGCTGGTTTTTTCATGCCAAGCAAAAGCCCAAAACGCCAGAAGCCTTATTCGATCTTTATTTAAAAAGCGTTGGCCATGGCGCAGCTTTAGATTTAGGTCTGGCACCCGATACCAGAGGGCTCTTGCACGACGACGATGTAGCGGCCCTGCAAGCCTTTGGCCAAATGGTTAAACAAACTTTTGCCCAAAACCTGGCCAAAGGCGCCAGCATCAAATCGAGCAATACCAGAGACAAAACCCATGGCACAGCAACGCTTTTAGATGGCAATAAGCAAACTTTTTGGGCAAGCGCCGACAATGTACACCAAGCCAGCCTGGAAATCAGCCTAAAAGCTCCACAAACATTCGACATCATCAGCCTACAGGAGTTTATTCCCTTAGGGCAAAGAATAGAGGGCTACAACATTGAAGTTCTAAAGAACAATACCTGGGAAAAGGTTTACGATGGAACCAGCATAGGCGCCAAAAGGCTCATCAAGTTGGCACAACCCGTTACGGCAAGCAAAGTACGCCTCAACATCACCCAATCGCCGGTATGTTTAACGCTGAGCGAGTTTGGGCTTTATAAAAAATCGGCATAATTAGGTTAATCTGCCTTGCGTAAGGAATCTCTGGCAGTGGCACTGAAAATGATCAGCTTGTTCATTTGCTCATTAACCTGTTTACGGTAGCTATAATTTTCAGACTCGATGTCCTTTTTCATCAGTTGGGCTACCGCATACGATTGCTGAGCCACTTGCGCTTTAAAATCAAGCTCAAACAGATCTTCTTTGTCCAGTTTGAGCTTTTTCATCTTTTTAACAAGTTCCAAATTGCTCCGGCTTGGCGCCAATCCGTTTTCTTCGATAAAGACTATTTTTTCGGCCTTACTTAAAGAGGCCTTTAAAGTCATCACCCGATTAAAAGCATCTGCGTTTTTGGCATATTCGATACTCAGTTTTTTAAATTCCTCATGCTGATACCTTGGGCTAAAGCCAATCACGCCAGCAGCAAACGCAAGACCAATGACGCATGTAGCGGCATACCTGGCCCATATGCGACTCGAATTCATGGGTTTTACATACAAAAAGCAACAACTTACAAAGCCAGCAATTACGCCGCCCAAGTGACAGGCATTATCTGTTCTGCGGCCAAACCAGCCGTTTATCAGCACCAATATCATCACAATAAGGGTACTCACCAATAAAGCCTTGTTTGCGTTTTTCTCGTAGGCTTTATTAAGCAACAAGGCAATAAAGGCTCCATATAATCCCATGATTGCTCCAGATGCACCCATCAAAATCTCCTCCTGATGAAAAATTATACTCACCAATCCCCCACAAATACCACTAAAGAAATAAATGAATACAAACTTCCGCCAGCCCAGTTTGTTCTCTATCATCAGCCCTAAATACAACAAAGCATACAGGTTAAAGAACAAATGAAGCAACGAGGCGTGCATAAACTGGTAGCTGATTAATCGCCAATATTGCCCGTTCAAAACTAGTTTTCGATTGTTGGCACCCAAATTAAGCAATAACTGCTCTAGCTTTTGCACCACTAAAGCCGGATCGACAACTGTAGCCTTGGCAAAAAAGTACCTGAAATAAATAACGGTACAGATAAAAGTAAAGCCGAAATAAAAAATATTTAGCCAAGTAATAATGGGTGTTGCCAAATAGCCTTTTTGGGGCCAAAAAAGATAAAGCACATTTTTGATTTTGTTCTTAACCGCTAATGGCGCCTTTTCAAAGTAATCATTGTCTTGGTTAAGCACAAAACTGTGGAATTGTGCAAGACTTTCTTCCCATATATCTTTAAGGTGAAACTCGACATAGGCAAATTCATGAAAAAACTTTGCCAGGTTCTGCTTATTCTTACCATAATCGTTAAACCACATTTGCAAGCCTACGCACTCGCTCTTTACTACGGCAAAGTTACTCTCTATCCTAAGTGAAATCTCTTCGCTATACGATTGCCACGACAGGCCAGTATAGGCAATCAGCCCATTTGAAGAGATATGGCTTAGCTTCCAGCCCAAATTCTCGATGGCCTGACGAGCAATAATAAGATATTTGTCTGCTGGAAAATCTCCTAAGGGAATATATTTCTCCGTTTTTGGCGAGTAACCCCAACTAATGGCCATATCAAGACTTTTTGGCTTCTAAAATAATATAGGGCGACAATTGCCTCGAATCGAAAGGGAAGATTTTGCTAAATACCTTGCCACCAAGCCAAACCGCTTTTTTAAACAGCCTTACCCCGGCCGATTTTTCTTTCTCGTTTTCCAGCCATACGCTAAACCGGCCAAAGTAACGCGATTGCAATACCTCTAAACCTGCATCCTTGCAAATTTGGGCCAGCAGTGCCGGATCCATACAATCGATGTTGTGCTTATCGTAATTAGCCTTGTCGAAGTTCTTTTGGAACCAGCCGTTCAAAGCCTTGAAATTAGGCAGGGTAATGAACAGGCTTCCTCCCGGTTTTACAAAGGCAATATGCCGATTAATAATATCAGCCGTATCGTTAAAATGCTCAATCAAACCGCAGCTCAGTACCAAATCATATTGCTTTTCGGGCACATAGCTGAATAAATCCGTTTCGATGATGTGGATATCGTTTTTTTCGAGCCCGTTTACCTTGAGCAGCTGTTCGGTAATTGGCGGATGGACAAAATAATCGAGCAAAGTAGCGTCAAGCTTGAGGTATTTCCTTAAGAAAACGGCATAATAGCCCGGAAATCCACCCAGCTCGATAGCAGTTTTAACCTTGTTTTTTTCGGTCAGCTCGGCCAGTTGGCGATGAAAAAGATAGTTTTCAGGAATAACTACCGATAAATCAGTTTTGCTCTCCCAATACTTTACCCAAAAATCCCTATCGGTTAGTAAATTCGACATTATTCCTTTTGTTATGCTAATTGCTTTTAATGTTTTATGCTTTATTGCTGAATTGTTTAGCGGCAAACCGGCAACTCGTAACCGGCAACTGATACCTATTTCAAATCCTTCATAATTTCGGCTACGGCCTTTTCCAATTGCGGGTCTTTGTGCTGCAAGCGGTCTTCGAAGGTATTTTTCACATAAATATCGGGTTTTACGCCTTCCTTCTCTATATTTTTGCCATCCATGGTATAGCAGCCCCACGACGGCAAGCGATACGACGAACCATCAACCAGGCCCTTGGCTGAAGTAAAGATAATCCAACGATAGCTTTCCGTACCGATGATCTTGCCCAGTTTCAATTGCTTGAATCCGGCAGCGGTCATTTCGGCGTCGCTCAACGATTGCTCATTAATCAAGAGCACAATAGGTTTAACGGCTGGCGCAAAGTTGCTTTGCGGCGACATTTTGCCTCCGCGGTATTTCCACTGCAGGTATGGCCGTTGCGAAAGGAAACGCAACACCTCATCGTGCACATTGCCACCCGTATTGTAGCGCAGATCCAAAATAATGGCATCTTTGTTGTTTTCCTGTTCAACCATATCGAGCAGGAAGCGTTCCAGCTCGCCGCCGCTCATGTTTTTCATGTACGAATAAGCGATACGGTTATTGCCCCATTTGGCTACATTGTCTCTGTTTTCGGCAATCCATTCGTCGTACAGGTTGGCCCTTAAAGCCGCTGCGCTTTGCGGATGCACGTTGACATAGCTTTTTTTGCCGTTGCGCATCAACCCCAAACTCATTTCGCGATCTAATGACGGCTTGCTGAAATAATAATCGCGATCCATTTTTTCGTCAACCTTAACGCCGTTCACTTCTACCAGCACATCGCCTGGCTTAATGTTTTCTCCGGCCAAAAAGGCATTGCTTTTACTTACCACACGGGCTACTTGGTAAGGTTTTTCATTATCGAATAGGATACCCGTTTCGTTGGTGATGTAATTCAGGTTCTTGCGCTCTTCGGCGCCAAAACTGTTAAAGCCCATGTGCGACGAGTTGAGTTCGCCCAGCATATCGTTCAGCAAGATCCTCAAATCGGTTCGGTTGTTTACATAAGGTAGGTAAGCCGCATAGCGGGTCTTCATTTTTTCCCAGTCAACCCCGTGGAAGTTCTCATCGTAGAAGTTTTCGTCGAGGCCCACCCAGGTTTCGTAAAACATTTGGTTAAATTCGGCGTTCAGGTTTCTGCTGAATTTGTAGCCGTGATCTACCTTGTCTAGTTTGTTGGCATCGGGATTGTATTTATTGATTACGCCACGGCTCAGCACATAGAACTTGCCCCCGCTTTCTATCAGGTTAAAATCGCCTCCATCGCTTACCTTTTCGTTTTTGTTGTTCTCAAAAGGCTCTAACGTAGTACGATACACCGACGGCGCACCGCCATCCTGGTTGGTGGTATAATACACCAGGGTTTTGTCGCCCTTGGCAAAAACATCAATCAGGTATTGGCTGCCAAAATTAGGGCTAACTTGCTCAATACGATCTAATATTCTTTGGGTATTGATGGTTATTAATGCAGGTGCCTTTGGTGTTGGCTTGGTTTCGGCTTTCTTTTTAGCCGTATCGTTGGCCTTTTCGTTCTTTTGGACTGGCGTTGCCGGTTTTACCTCTTTGGGCTCGGCAGGTTTGTCTTCCTTAAACAGCTCATCGAACTTATCCGAACGGAATGGCGTATCGTAATTGTTCAGCGCCATGCGGTAAACATGCGGATCGACAAGACCGGTTGGGTACGAAGGCTTGGTGCGCGAACTGATGAAATAAATGTACTTACCATCTGGCGACCATACCGGGTTGGTTTCCGTCACGCCAGTATTGGTTAAGTTAATGGTTTTATCTTGTTTGATATCGTGCACCAAGATATCTTGCTCAAAGTTGCGGAAAGCCGTAAACAACACATATTGATCGTTGGGCGAGAAGCTTGGCGTCGCATTTTGAATGGCCCAAAACTCGTCTTTCACAATGGTTTTGCTTTCCAAAGTTTTAAGATCGAGCAGGCGCAGCTCGTTGCGGCCGCTCAGGTAAACCGCCAAGGTTTTGGTTTTGTTGAAAGTAATGTCGCGGTTATTGGCTTTGTCTTTGGTTAGTTGTTTGGCTGTTCCTTTGCCATCGCCGGTGATGGTATACCAGTTCTGGTAGCCATTAAAAGTTTGGTTAAACAAAATCGTTTTGTTGTCGGCCAGCCATTTCACTTCCAGCGCGCGCTCTCCACTGTTGCTTATTTTTCTGATGAATTTGCCATCGATATCGCTCACAAAGATTTCGCCTCTCGATATAAACACAAACTTTTTGCCATCGGGCGAGGCATCGAAAGCCGAAATATTTCCTCTAACGTCGTATTCCTGCTCTTTGCTCAGCACCTGGTTGCGCGTAGAGGCAACGTTTACCTTTTCGGCTTTTTTGCTGGCCACATCGTACACATACAGCTGGTAGTCTTTCTCAAAAACAACGGCTGTACCATTGGCGGCCACAAACGGACGTTTAATAGAAGTTTCGAACCGGGTAAGTGCCGTTTTTTTGCCATTTACAAAAGTGTAAAGGTTGTACTCTTCGTTGCCCTCGTCTGATGCAAAAAACACATTGCCTTTTTGATCTACACTGGCCCAGAAATCCTTGCCAATGTAATCGGTATAGCGTTTATAAGCTTTGGTTTTAGGGTTGTACGATTGGATATCGGGGTTAAATGCGCCTTTGTAATGCTTTCGGTTGGCAAAATTCTTGCTCTCCCAGGTATCGTTAAAGAAAAGTTCGCCGTTTGGCGCCTCGGCAATGTTATGGGTGGTATTGAAATAATTGTCGAACAAACGGATGGCGGTGCCGCCATTGATGCCCACTTTATAGCTCGAATAAGAATTGTACCTGCCCGAAGTAAAGTAAATGGTTTTCGAATCCCAGCTCCAGCCATCCACCTCGTCGGCGGCATCGTTAAAAGTCAGCTGCTTGATTTCGCCACCGGCCATGGGCATCAGGTAAACATCGTAATTGCCAAACTGGTTAGACGAGAAAGCGAGCCATTTGCCATCAGGCGAAACACGTGCATTGATTTCTTCGCCGGGCATAGCCGTTATGCGTGTGGCCAAGCCTCCTTTTACGGCTACTTTCCAAATATCGCCGTCGTAGCTAAATACAATACTTTGTGCATCGGGCGTTAATGAAGGATAAGCAGCAAAATAAGTTTGGTCTTGTGCTTGAGCAAAAACTGGAAACAGCAATAGCAAAAATGCCATTGCGCCGAACATATTCTTCTTCATAATTTTGTTTATTGGCTTTAAGGGTTGAAAATACGCAACTATTTTACAATCCTAAACAATAAAATGTATTTTTGATTGATTTGAAAGTAGTACACTTAAATACCTACGACGGAAACGGAGGCGCCGGAAGGGCCTGCCTGCGCCTGAGCAACGCGCTTAACGCAAATGGCATCAGCTCGAAGGTCATGGTGTATTATAAGTTTGGGCAAAACCCAGCCATCGACACCTTTAGCAAAGGCATTCTGGCCAAGTTGCATGCCGTTTTTAACATCATGGCCGAACGTTACCTGGCTAAATTATTGACCAAAGCCGTTAAAACGCCCTTTTCGCTCCAGTGGTTCGGCAAATCGATCAAAAACCATCCCGACCTGAAAGATGCCGACATTATACACCTGCACTGGGTAAACCATGGCTTTTTGTCGCCAAAAATGCTGGCCGAGCTGGACGAACTGGAAAAACCTATTGTATGGACTTTCCACGACAGCAATGCCTTTACGGGTGGCTGCCATGTGCGCTACAGCTGCGAGCATTTCCACCGGCAATGTGGCAACTGCCCTATCTTAAGCTTAAGCGGCCCTAAGGATATTTCGCACAAAACCTGGCTACGCAAGCAAAAGGCTTATTCCGAGCTTAATTTTCATGTGGTTGCTCCCAGCCATTGGATGGCCAACTCGGTCAAACAAAGCAGCCTGCTCGGCCTCAGGCCAACTTCGGTTATTCCGAACACTGTTGAAACTGATATTTTTAAGCCTTATGTAAAAGCCGAAGCCAAGAAGGTGCTCAAAATAAAACCCGATCAGTTTGTGATCATGAGCGGCTTTATGCCCTCCAAAAACGACAAGCACAAAGGCACGCAATATTTGCTGGATGCACTTAACGAATTGGCGGCAAGGCCCGAAGTACCCAAAGAAAAAATAGAGCTGGTTATTTTTGGCAACAAAGACGAGAAAAACCTGCCCGAATTTCCTTTTAAGACGACCTTCTTGGGCACAATCAGTAAAGACGACCATTTGGCCAAATGCTACTCGGCCGCCGATGCCTTTATTACGCCATCGCTGGAAGATAATTTGCCCAATACGGTCATGGAAAGCCTGGCTTGTGCCACGCCGGTTATTGCTTTTAAAACGGGTGGCATTCCGGATATGGTTAAGCATTTGCAGAACGGTTATCTGGCCGATTATCAATCGGCAAGCGACCTGGCCGATGGCATAGAATGGCTATTTTTGCACGAACAGCCTGCAGAAGTGCAAAAGGAAGCCAGAAGAAGCATACTGACCCATTTTGCCCCTGCAGTAATTGCCGGTCAACACGAAGAATTGTACTACAAACTCATCAGCGCCCTACCCCAATAATCAGTCATGCAGCCTAAACTAAGCGTCATCACCATCGTCTATAATAATGTTAAGGACATTGAGCGCACCATGCTTTCGGTGCTCAACCAAACCTACAAAAACATCGAGTACATTGTAATAGACGGCAATTCTAGCGATGGCACCGCCGAGCTGATTGGCAAATACAAAGACCGACTGGCCAAATTTGTGTCGGAAAACGACAAAGGCATTTACGATGCCATGAACAAAGGCTTGGCCCTGGCCACTGGCGATTATGTGCTTTTTATGAACTCGGGCGACGAAATTTATGCACCCGAAACGGTAGAAGAAGTCTTTGCCTCGGCTCCATCGGGCGATATTTATTATGGCGAAACCGAAATGTTCGATGCCGATTGGCATAGCTTGGGTCAGCGTCGCCACGAAGCGCCTGAAAAGTTCGACTGGCATAGCTTCAAATACGGCATGAATGTTAGTCATCAGGCCATCTACATCAAGCGCAGCCTTACCGAACCTTACGATTTGCAATACAAATACAGTGCGGATATCGATTGGATTTTAAAGGCGGCCAAAAAATCGTCGAACATTGTGAATACGCATTTGTACGTAGCCAAATACCTGGTGGGAGGCATGTCGAAGCAAAAACATTGGGAAAGCCTAAAGGAACGTTTTAAGATATTGAGCCATTATTACGGCCTTATACCGAACGTAATCAACCATGTTTTTATCGCCATTAATTTAGGCATGTACTACATCAAACATCGCCGCACCAACGATTAATCAGCGCTGATTATAGCTTGAACGAATAAATTTTCGCAAACAATAATTTTTTCTGCGTGTCTTTAAACATGAATTAAAAACAGAGAAAATTATGGGACGTTTAAGTAACCGCACCATTGCAGTGCTATCAGAAAATGGATTTGAAGAAGTGGAGTTGACCGAACCAGTTAAACGCTTAAAGGAAGAAGATGCAACCGTACATGTCATTTCTTCCAAAAGTGGATCAATAACCGCTTGGAACCACGATCATTGGTCGATCAAAGTAGCTGTTGACAAAACCCTCGACCAAGCGAACGCTTCCGATTATGATGGTTTGGTGTTGCCAGGTGGTGTAATCAACCCCGATCAATTAAGGGTTAATGACGAAGCCATTGCTTTTGTAAAGTCTTTTTTTGAAGCCGGAAAACCGGTAGCTGCCATTTGCCACGGACCGCAAACGCTCATCAATGCCAAAGTAGTTGAAGGCCGAGAGATGACTTCGGTAAAAAATATAGCGCAAGATTTGATCAATGCAGGTGCTAAATGGGTAGACGAAGAAGTGGTCGTTGATCAAGGCCTGGTTACCAGTCGCACGCCAGATGACCTGCCTGCCTTTAACGACAAACTGGTGGAGGAATTTGCAGAAGGCATCCACGAAGGACAACATGCTTAAAAGAAAGAGGCTTAGCTGTGCTAGCTAAGCCTCTTTTAACTATTCGCCTTTATAGCTTGGGTCGTTCTTTCTGAAACGGGCAGCTATTTTGGCCAGTTCATCATCATTAAGCTTGGTAGTTAGCTTTAGTGCTTTTACAAAAGCTACCACTTCTTCTTTGGCCGCAGGGCAACCGATGATGTTCTTACCTTTCACTTCCATGCCCACTCCTTCAGGTCTCAAATGCGAATCGACCAACAATTTGCCATTCGTATCGAAAATAAACCATACCGGAATGCCGAAGCCATCGCTATTGTACTGCTTGAGCATGGCATCTGCCCCTGGGTTTTCGGTTTTCTTTAAAGTCGGGTCATTTTCCATGACCGTTAAATGCCTAACCACAAAGCTCTTGTCGAAATAGGCTTTCACTGCTGGATCGTTCATACTATCGTCCATTTTATGGCACCAACCACACCACGAAGCGTGAAACATGATAAATACTTTTTTCTTTTGGGCTTTAGCCTCTTTAATGGCATCCTTCAAAACGGTTTCGGCCGAAGGAGGTGTGCTTTGCGCAAAAGCCACATTGGTTAGCAATATGGCTACAAAAGCAATAAATAGGATTTTGATTTTCATGCGATTAGTTTTTTGCTAATTTAATATTTTGGGATAAGAAAACGGCATGCCCGCCAAATACCGGCTTACTTTACGGTAGGGGTAATCGCCACCGCCTTTGTCGGCAAACACCACAATAATGGTTTTGGTTAAAGGATCAACATACAGGCGCTGGCCCAACATGCCTTCGGCAGCATATTCGCCGTTAACGCCTTCCTGTGGTAACCACCATAAATAGTTTTGTGTTGTTTTTTGCCAGCCCTTACTGGTTACAGGAGTACGGCCTTGCATTTTAATGGTTTGCAAAACCCAATCTTGAGGCACCACCTGTTGGCCATTGTATTGCCCATCATTCAGGTATAAACGTCCAACTTTTGCCAAATCAATGGCCGTAACCTGAAAGCGGCTTGCCGTATTGGTCAGCCCCTTTACATGGTCGAGGCCCCAG
The DNA here is from genome assembly GCF_016429155.1 of Pedobacter sp. ASV12. Classification (GTDB taxonomy): domain Bacteria; phylum Bacteroidota; class Bacteroidia; order Sphingobacteriales; family Sphingobacteriaceae; genus Pedobacter. The sequence goes on from NZ_JAELUC010000013.1 coordinate 12,088, forward strand.
CTAGCCGGATATTGGGTACCGATACGTTGCCACAAGCGTTCCTGAAAATATTGAGCCAGGCTCTTTTTGGTAGCCTTTTCAACTACCCAACCCAACAAAATGGCATCAATGCTTTTATATTGCCATGCTTGTCCGGGGTAGCCCACGCGCTTTACCTTTAACAGCTCGCGCTTCATATCGTCGGTATAGTAATATTTGGCTTCGTCAGAGAAAAAGGCATTGATGATGCCACCATTGGTATCGCGAAAGGCCAAGCCTGATTTCATGGTAAACAGGTCGCGCAAAATCAGGGTGCTATAAGCCGAATTGGCACTGAGCTCTGGGATGTAATTGAGGATAGGGTCGTCGAGGCTTTTGATGCGGCCATCGGCCAATGCCTGCCCCACCAACACCGAAAGCATGCTTTTAGCTATCGAAAAAGTGGTAGCCAAAGTACTGTCGCTATAGCCTTTATCATATTTTTCGTACAAAATACTGTCGTTCCTGATCACCATAAACAGATTTACCTGGCCGGCTTTAAGGTAATCTTTTAATGGCAAGTAATGCTGCTGCCCATCAAAAACCTGGAGCGTATCCAGATCGTCTCGTTGCTTGGCCGGTCGGATGAAATGGAAAGCCGAATCGCTGGGCTGTACATAGGCCTGCGGAAAAATCTTGTAGGTTTCGGCATCGGGCGTGCGATAGCGCAACACTTTTAGCAGTACCGGCCACCAAATCAACAGCATGGCTAAACCCAGCACCGTAACGCCTAGCAAAGTGAGCAGGCTATATTTAATGATTTTCACAAGCTTGTTATTTGAATTGCTAAAATAACAAACTCAAACAACTTGCCATAGGCCTGTAGCCACGAATAACCTGGGTCAGTGGCCAAAAGGTTAATACAATAGGATTTATTGGCTTATAATAGATTGAGGGGGATTTAAGGGTTACCCTTAAGAACCAATCGCCGGCTTTTGGTGCTTCCATCGCCTGTGGCTCCATAGCCAGTAGGCAGGTTCTTCCAAAATGATCTGCTCAAGCAGGCGAACATGGAGCTCGGTGATTTCAAATTCGGCCGCCGCCGCGGGATCTAAACAAAGTGGCACGCACTCTACCTCGTAATATCCTTTTTTGAGCACCGTGGTTTTCAGGTAAAACACCGGTCGATTTGTTTTCTTGGCAATCTTCTCAATGCCCAGCTGCACCGCACTTGGTTGGCCCAAAAAGGTTGTCCAGTAGTTGAGTTCATCTTTAGACGGCGACTGGTCGTTGCCAAAACAGAATACATTGACTTCTGTTTTATTGGCCTGCAAAGCCCTTAGGGTTTGATTCATGGCAATGAGCTTGTTGCCAAACCTGCTGCGTACCTTGCGTATCCAGCAATCGAAAACCATATCCTTTAAAGGCTTATAAATGGGATAATTTTGCGCCGAAATAGCTAAGCCAAATGACATTGTACCCCACTCCCAATTGCCATAATGCGCCGAACAAATCAATACGCTTTGACCTTTTTTAAAATATTCTTCCAGCACCTCGATATTCTTAAAACGGAAACGGCGTTGCAGTTCGGCCTTCGAAATAGACCTCATCTTGATGATTTCTACGACCAGTGCCGTGAGATAGGCATAGTACTTTTTCTCGATACACAACAGTTCGGCCTCGCTCTTTTCAGGAAAGACGTTACGCAAATTTGCCCTGACTATCTTTTTCCGATAGCCAAAAACAAGGTAAACGAAGAAATAAAATATCCATGCAATGATATAAAGTATAGATAACGGCAATAAAGACAATAGGGTTAACAGGAATATTCCAAAATAGGACAAGGCCCTTGCAAGCATAGATGTTAATAGTCTAGGTGAATGTTTAGCTTTAAAACCAAAAACAGATTTTAAGCCTTATTGCAATTAAGTTACACAATATGATGCTTATAAAATCGTTTTAGAAGCTTATGCAATTACCATGCCCAAAAAACTTAAGGGTAAACGGAGACTAAAACAGGGATAGCGGGCAGAAAGGTTGAAGGTATGATCAAAAGGGCAAAACAGATAGCAGCCTGGTTAATTACGCACTATAACCTCGGTTTTCCGATTTCTAGGCTAAACACGAAGGGCTAACCCCGCTTATATTTCCAGCGGCGATGGCTCCAAAGCCAATAAGCCGGCTCTTCGATGATCATTTTTTCTAAAAAACGGATGTGCAGTTCGGTGATTTCGTATTCGGCTGTATTGGCTGGTTCTAAACAGATCGGCACACAGTCCATTTCATAATAGCCTCTTTTAATGACCTTGGTTTTGAGGTAAAACACCGGCCGGTTGGTTTTTTTGGCTATTTTTTCGATACCCAGCTGCACCGAGCTCTCCTGATTGAGAAAGGTGGTCCAATAATGCGATTCGTCTTTAGAAGGCGCCTGGTCGTTGGCAAAACAGAATACACTGGCCTCACCTTTGCTGCCCTGCACAGCCCTTAAGGTTTGCCTCATAGCGATGGCCTTGTTGCCGAACTTGGTTCTTACCTTATAAAACCAATCTTCGAAAGTGGCGTTGTTTAGGGGCTTATAAATGATATAGTTTTGGGCGCTCCCGGTCAGTCCAAGGCTCAGGCCCGCCCATTCCCAGTTGCCGTAATGTGCGGTACAAATCAGTACCCCTTCGTTTTTTTGCCAATAGGCCTCCATCAGGTCGAGATTTTTGAACTTGAAGCGCTTTTGCACCTCCTTTTCAGAAATGCTATCCATCTTCACGATTTCCACCATCAGCGAAACCAGGTAGCGGTAGAACTTCTGCTCTATGGCAATGATCTCCTCTAGTTTTTGATTAGGAAATACGTTTTGCAGGTTTTCCCGGGCAACCTTTCTGCGGTAGCCAATTACATAATAAAGCAGCAGATAAACCCCATCGGCCAGAAAATAAAGTACCGACATGGGCAAAAGCGCCAGCAGTTTTAAAAAGAAAAGACCAATGTGGGTAAATGCCTTTTGTAACATGGAACTAAATTCAAGGCCCCAAAATTAAACATTTCTGTTGCCTCGTCCATTGGTTTAGGCCCCATGATGCGGATAACCCTCAATTTTTTACAATTTGAAGAGATTTGCTTAAAAGTTAAATGCTAAGGCGGGGAGGCAGAAAGCGGAATAGAGGATAGACAGCAACGCTGTACCAAGCCCCTGACTTCCGATGATGAACTACTCACTATACACCGTCAACCGGCTTTTTATGTTTCCACCGGCGATGGCTCCACAGCCAATAGGCAGGTTCCTTACGGATCATTTTTTCCAAAAACCGGGTGTGCATTTCGGTAATTTCAAACTCGGCAGTTTCTTGCGGATTTAAACAAAGCGGTACAAATTCTGCTTCGTAATAGCCTTCTTGTACTGCGGTTACATTAAAATAGAAAATTGGCCGGTTCGTTTTCCTGGCAATTTTTTCGATTCCCAACTGGATGGAGCTTTCCTGATGAAGCAAGGTGGTCCAATAGTGCGATTCGTCTCTTGAAGGCGCCTGGTCGCTGCCAAAGCAAAAAATACTGGCTTCGCCTTTGCTGGCCTGTATGGCCCTTAAGGTTTGGCGCATCGAAATGAGCTTGCTTCCAAACCGGCTTCTCGCTTTTTGAAACCAATTGTCAAATACCGGGTTGTTTAAAGGCTTATAAATAGGATAGTTTTGACCCGAAACCGCAAGGCCGATAGCAACCGAGCCCCACTCCCAGTTGCCATAGTGCGCTGCACACAGCAATACGCCTTCTCCTTTTGCGAAGTAAGACTCCATCAATTCCGACCGCTTGATCCGGAAACGTTTTTCGAGCTCTCTTTTCGAAATCGAACTCATTTTAACAATCTCTACCACCAAGGCCGCCAAATATTTGTAGAATTTCTTTTCGATCAGCCTGCGTTCTTCAGGGCTTCGCTCGGGCAGGGCCAGCTGCAGGTTTTCCCTAACCACGCTGAGGCGGTAACCGGTTACACGGTAGAGGAGAAAATACATTGCCTTGGCCAAGCCATACAAAATCGGCATTGGCAACAGCGACAGCAAGTTTAAAAAAAATATACCGATATGGTTAAGCGCTCTTCGAAACATAAATGATTTAAGGCCACAAAGTAATGCATTTACTTGCCACATTTGCCAGCTTGTAGGCCCATGATAACATTGCCTCACAATTTTTACATAAAAAAGCCCCAATCGCGATATAAATCAGGATTGGGGCTGATATGGTTTTTTAATCGTTTACTTACGATTGGAACTTTTTAGCATTGATTTTGCGTTCGTTCTCGGTAAGGTAGATCTTGCGTAAACGCATGCTTACCGGCGTAACCTCGATATACTCGTCGGCCTGGATATATTCCATCGACTCTTCCAATGAAAATTTGATGGCCGGAGCGATACGCACGTTATCATCGCTACCCGAAGCACGCATGTTGGTTAGGGCTTTTCCTTTAACCACGTTAACTACCAAGTCATTGTCGCGGATGTGCTCGCCCATGATCTGTCCTTCGTAAACATCAACTCCTGGATCAACAAAGAAACGGCCCCTATCTTGTAACTTATCAATTGAATAAGCCGTAGTTTGACCTTTTTCCATCGATACCAATACCCCATTCAAACGTCCAGGGATCGTGCCTTTCCAAGGCTCGTAAGCTTTGAAACGGTGCGCCATAATCGCCTCGCCAGCAGTTGCGGTTAATACGTTGTTACGCAAACCGATGATACCACGTGAAGGGATTTCGAATTCTAAGTGTTGCAAATCGCCTTTTGGCTCCATGATCAACAATTCGCCTTTACGTTGCGTTACCAACTCGATTACTTTACCAGCAACATCGCCCGGTACATCAACAATCAGGGTTTCGATAGGCTCGTGTTTCTTGCCATCGATTTCCTTGATGATTACCTGTGGCTGGCCAACCTGGATTTCGTAACCTTCGCGACGCATCGTTTCGATCAATACCGACAAATGCAGGATACCTCTTCCGTATACCAGCCATGAATCTGGAGATTCGGTTTCAACCACTTTAAGGGCCAAGTTTTTCTCCATTTCCTTATACAAACGGTCTTTGATACGTTGCGAGGTTACCAATTTGCCCTCTTTACCAAAAAACGGCGAGTTGTTGATGGTAAACAACATGTTCATGGTAGGCTCATCGATTTTGATTACCGGTAGTTGTTCCGGCGCATCGAAATCGGCAATGGTGTCGCCAATGTCGAAACCATCAATACCTACCACGGCACAAATATCGCCCGAACCTACTTCGGTTGTTTTTACTTTACCCAAGCCTTCAAACGTATACAATTCTTTTACTCTCGATTTAACCATTTTGCCATCGCGCTTGATCAAAGTAACCGGTTGGTTTTCTTTGATGGTGCCACGGTGTACACGGCCAATGGCAATACGGCCTACAAATGAAGAATAATCCAATGAAGTAATCTGCATTTGCAAAGTGCCTTCGTTTACTGGTGCCGGAGGAATGGTTGCAACAACCGTATCCAATAAGGCGAAAATATCTGTAGTTGGAACTTTCCAATCAGTGCTCATCCAGCCTTGTTTAGACGAACCGTAGATTACCGGGAAATCCAATTGATCTTCTGTAGCCTCCAAGTTGAAGAAAAGTTCGAAAATCTGCTCGTAAACTTCTTCCGGACGGCAGTTTTCCTTATCAACCTTGTTGACCACCACAATTGGCTTCAACCCTAGCGAAAGTGCCTTTTGGGTTACGAAACGGGTTTGTGGCATGGCGCCTTCAAAGGCATCGCAAAGCAAAAGTACCCCATCGGCCATTTTAAGTACACGCTCTACCTCACCGCCAAAGTCGGCGTGGCCCGGTGTATCAATGATGTTGATTTTTACATCCTTGTATTTTACAGAAACGTTTTTTGATACGATGGTAATTCCTCGCTCGCGCTCCAAATCATTATTATCAAGTATCAACTCGCCTGTTTGTTCGTTATCACGAAAAATTGAACAAGAGTGTAAAATCTTATCAACCAAAGTGGTTTTACCGTGGTCAACGTGTGCTATAATAGCTATGTTTCTAATCTTTTGCATACAATGCGCCTCTAAATTTGGCGCAAAGATAAGGTTTTTTATTGATTTTTTATCGCAAATGCAGGCAGTTTAGCGGATTATCTTTTTGTTAATTTTTGAAAATCAGCGTTTTGTAGCCAGGGCCATCAAGGCAGTTGCTTTTAAGCGCAGCAATACAAGACTGGCCAAGGCTACAATCCAGTCACTAGGCTACATAACAATTCTGATTGGTATCGTCTTCGATAAAATCGCCATAGGGGCCCATGGCTATACATCTACACCAAGTTATAGGCGCACCTTCTTGAATTGATGAGCCACATTGGCCGGCATACTCAATACCCATAAATTCAAAAGAACAGTTTTTAGTTTCGCAAACTCCTCTTCCAATAGAACCGCCAAGCACTTTGCGCAGGTCGGCCTTGCTTAATAGATTTTCTTTTTTCATTGTTCCGGTTGTTTTAGGTTAAATAATGTTTTAGCCAGCCCTTAACTGGCCATCAGTTAAATTACAAATTTCAACCTGTAAAACCCGCAAAAACCTATCAATGAACAAAATAAACAAAAGACTGGCACCATCATGCACCACTCTAAAGGTCGCAAAAACAAAAAAAGAAATCGGAAATTGGCTTTACCTGCCGAAAGCCCAGCTTAGAAAAGCAGGCATAGCCTTGGCCCAGGTAGGCACATCGTGTTTGCCACCCACCATTTCGTAATAGAAAATATCGTTCGGACGCTTGTAGCCTTTCTGCATGAGCTCTTTCACCACGTCGATGGTATCGTCTATCGAATCGATAATGAAGTTGTGGTTGCGATCAGCCAGCTCGTCGTCGGTTCCGGTCATGAGCCAAAACTTAAGCGCCGGATTGGTCTTGCTTTCGCGGATCATTTGGTGCAGAATGCGGTCGTTGTCGGTGTAACCCGCACTCAGGTCTTTTTTGCGCCACCAGAACGAGCCCGAAAACACACCAACCGCATCAAAGTAATTGTCGTTGTTCCAGGCAATATCAAAAGCAGTTAAGCCCCCCAATGAGAACCCTGCGATGGCCCTTTTACCGTTAATGGCCGCCTTTACTTCGCTTTGCACATAGGGCAGTAACTCTTTGATCACAAAATCGGTATAGGCTTGGGCTTTCGAGCCACGCTTTTTAAAGTCTGGCCGGCCAGCCACCCCATATTCCTGCACGCGCTCCGTGCCCGCCTTGATGCCTACCACAACCGTTGGCTCAATCTTCCACTTCTCATAAAGATTGTTCAGCATGGGCTCCATTTGCATCTGGCCGAGGTCTTGGCCATCGTTAAGCAGCAAAAGGTTAACCCTTTCGTTGCCCATTAAATGATCGGGGCTGAAAATTTCGATTTCAACCGCCCTCTTTAAATAAACCGATTGGAACTGGTGAAGCGTTTTAATAACAGTGGGTAGTAACAAGGTGGTGTACATGGTCAACAAATAGCGTTCTCACTAAATCAGGCGCAAAAATACGAATCTTGAAAAACAATTAATCCACATTGCCCATTTTTTACTTAACATACAGATTTGCAAGCTTTAATTGATTTTATTTTTTTGTGTTTGGTTCCGATTTTCATATCTTAAAGCAATCTAAATACAATACCGTGAAAGAAGAACTCAAAAAGTGGCATAGTCCTAACCTGAACCTCGACATCGAAACCCTGGTCTTCGGACATGGCGGTTACCCTATCCTGCTTTTTCCAACGAGTATGGGCAGGTACTATGAAAACAAGGACTTTAAATTAATCGAATCCGTACAGGGCTTTATCGATTCGGGCAAAGTAAAAATCTATTGTCCCGATGGCATCGATAAGCAGAGCTGGTACAATAAAGACATCCATCCGGCAGATAGGGTGAAAAACCATATCTGGTACGACAAGTTTCTGCTCGAAGAGCTGGTGCCCTTGGCCAAACACGAAACCGGCCACCACAAGGTGATTACCTCTGGCTGCAGCTTTGGGGGCTATCATGCCGCCAATTTCGCCTTTAGGCACCCTTGGGCAGTAAGCCACTTGTTTAGCATGAGTGGCGCATTCGACATTAAGAGCCAGCTAGACGGCTTTTTTAATGACGACGCCTACTTCAACAACCCGGTTGATTTTCTGCCCAATGACATGAACCCCGAATTATGGCAGATGAAAATCGTATTGGGCACCTCCGACCGCGACATGTGCCGTGCCGACAACGAGCGCCTTTCGGGCATATTGCACCAAAAGGGCATCAACCATTGGCTAGACATCAGGCCTAATGCCGACCACGACTGGCCAATTTGGAGGGAAATGTTCCCCAACTATTTAGCACAACTTTAAAACATAGATATTGACGATCATGATTCCCAAATTGCTCTAATCATGATTTGGCCTGACCACAGGCTCCATCACCATTGAAAATCAAACTATAACAAGATGAAAAAGATTGGAATTTTATTTGGCCAGGAACGCTCGTTTCCACAGGCCTTTGTTGACAGGGTTAACCAAAAAGGCGAAAAAGACATTAAGGCCGAGTTTGTCAACATTAGCAAGGTGTTTCAGGCCGAACAGCCCGAATACGCAGTAATCATCGACCGCATTTCGCAGGATGTGCCTTTTTACCGCGCCTACCTCAAAAATGCAGCCATGGGCGGTACGGCGGTCATCAACAATCCCTTTTGGTGGAGTGCCGACGAAAAGTTTTTCAACAATGCACTGGCCGAAAACATTGGTGTTCCAGTACCCAAAACCGCGCTGATTCCCTCGCGCGAACACCCCGACGACACGACAGAAAAATCGTTCAGCAACCTGGTGATGCCCTTAGATTGGGATGCTATTTTCGAATACACCGGCTTTCCGGCCTACATGAAACCTTTTGACGGCGGCGGCTGGAAAGAAGTATACAAGCTGCACGACAAACAAGACTTTTTTGATAAACACAGCCAAACCAAGCAGGCCGTGATGATGCTACAGGAAGAAATCATTTTTGAAGAATATTTCAGGTGCTATTGCATTGGCGGCAAGTATGTGCGCATTATGCAGTACGAACCCCGCAACCCGCACCACCTGCGCTATGTAATTGACGGGCCAAAACCTGATGCAAAATTGCTCAAAACCATCGAAGACTACACCCTAAGGCTAAACAAATACCTGGGTTACGACTTCAACACCGTTGAATTCGCCGTTCGCGACGGCATACCTTACGCCATTGATTTCTGCAATCCGGCGCCAGATGCCGCTTTAGAAAGCGTGGGTGCAGAAAACTTTGAGTGGGTGGTTGAAACCGCCGCCACCTACGCCATAGAAAGAGCCAAGGCGCAAAAAACAGGAAAAGACAACCTGACCTGGGGCGAGTACATCAGAACCTCGGCCACAGGAACCCCTTTAACCGGTGCGGCCAAGCCTGCAAGCAGCGCAAAAGCTAAACCAGCCACCAAATCATCCCCTAAAGAAACCACAAAAACAAGCACCGCAAAACCAAAAAAAGCACCAGCAAAAAAATAATTGGGATTTTTTATTTAACAAGGAGATATGATGATGAACGAATTTACGCTCGGAATTGAGGAAGAATACATGGTAGTTGATCCCGTTACCAGAGAATTGACCTCCCACGAACAGAAAATTGTAGAATCGGCACAGAAGATTCACAAAGACCAGGTAAAGGCCGAAATGCACCAGGCCGTAGTAGAAGTAGGCACTGGCATTTGCCACAACACCGCGCAAGCGCGAGAAGAAATTTCACAGCTGCGCTATACCGTATCGCAACTGGCCGGCGAACAAGGCCTGCGCATCGGCGCGGCGGGCACACACCCTTTTTCGCATTGGGAAAAGCAGCTCATTACCGAACATCCACGCTACAGCGAAATTGTAAACGAACTGCAGGAAGCTGCCCGTTCGAACCTCATTTTTGGCCTCCACGTACACGTAGGCTTCCAATCGCGCGAAATGGCCATCCACATCGCCAACCAAGTACGCTATTTCCTGCCACACGTATTTGCGCTTTCTACCAATTCGCCATTTTGGGAATCGAGAAATACGGGTTACAAATCTTTCAGGACAAAAGTGTTCGACAAATTTCCACGCACAGGCATACCCGACATTTTCAACAGCATAGAAGATTACGACAACTATGTAAAACTGCTCATCAAGACCAAGTGCATAGACAATGCCAAGAAAATCTGGTGGGACATCCGCGTACATCCTTTCTTCGACACCATCGAGTTCCGCATCTGCGATTGCCCGATGCTCATTGACGAAACCATGGCTTTTACGGCACTGTTTCAGGCATTGTGCGCCAAACTTTATAAATTGCGCCTCCAAAACATGGAATTTATCAGTTACTCGAGGGCACTGATCAACGAAAACAAATGGCGGGCAGCCCGCTATGGCATTGATGGCAACTTGATCGATTTTGGCAAGGAGATGGAAATCAACTGCCGTAACCTTGTGCTTGAGCTATTGGATTTTGTTGACGATGTAGTTGACGATTTGGGCAGCCGCGAAGACATCAATTATGTACACCAGATCTTGGCCAATGGAACCGGAGCCGACAGGCAACTGGCCGTTTACGAAAAAACAGGCAGCTTCGAGTCGGTGGTAGATTACATCACTACCCAAACTTTAATAGGCGCAAAATAAAAAATGATTAAAAGACAGATAAAAGTAGCAGTTATCGACATGAACAACGGCTTTCCCAATCAGGGAATGCGAGGCATACAAGAACTGCTGCGAACCTACACCAAACAAAACCAGTTAAATTTAACCTTTGATTTATTTGACCTGAGGCAAAAAGGAGAAATACCAGGCACCGAATACGACATCTATATTTCGAGTGGCGGCCCAGGCAGCCCCTTTGATGGAGAAGGCGAAAAATGGGAACATGACTTTTTTACCTTGCTAGACCGCATTGAAACCTTCAATGCACAAAACGAGCATAAAAAGCATGTCTTCCTGATTTGCCATTCTTTTCAGCTGGCCTGTCGCAAATACGGATTAGGAACAGTAACCAAAAGGAAATCGAACGCTTTCGGCATTTTCCCGGTTAGCCTCACCGAAGATGGCATGCACGAACCGGTATTTAACGGCCTGCCCGACCCATTTTATTCGGTTGACAGCCGCGATTGGCAAGTGGTTGAGCCCAAACAGGAAGATTTTGAAGCCAAAGGCTCACAGATTCTGGCCATCGAAAAAGAACGGCCACATGTAGCTTTAGAGCGCTGCATTATGGCCATACGCTTTTCCGAGCAGGTGATTGGCACGCAGTTTCATCCCGAAGCCGACCCGATTGGCATGAAAATGTACCTGCTGCAGGAAGAAAAGAAAACAGCGATTAGCAACAACCACGGCGAAGAAAAATACCATGACATGCTGAATAGCTTGGAAGACCCCAACCGGATTACCTTGACCCAAAGCATTATTTTACCTAATTTCCTAACCCAGGCCATCAAGACTTTGCAAGAGGCGTAGAAGATAAACCATAAGAAAGCACACAAAACATTCAATTCTATACGCCTACGTGGTCAATTATTACGCATTAGGAGAGTTTTAACCGAACTCTCCTTACTAAAAACCTATAACTGAAACCTGCCAACTGAAACCATGATCCAAAAATATCGCCAAGCATTTAACGCCGCCTTTACGGCCGAAAAATATCAGCAGTTTTTACGGGAGCTCGGAAAAGGATTTCCAGAAATTCCGTTCCGGGTAGCAGAAACGCCTGTTTTTATACCAGCAGCGCTTCAACAAAAGCTGATTGCCGCGGGCGAAGAGATTATCGCGCTGATTAAGCAACCCAACTTTAAGGAACTGACCCAAAAATCGATTCCTGCCGAGTGGAACGTACCCCATGAAACCGGTCATCCGCATTTCTTGACTTTCGACTACGGCTTATGCAAAGACGAAAACGGTGAAGTGATACCCATGCTGATCGAAATGCAGGGCTTTCCTTCGCTATATGGCTTCCAAACGCACCTGAGCCATACCTTTAAACGTATTTTCGCACTTGATGAGCAACTGAGCCCTTACTTTAACGGCTTAACCCAGGCTACCTATTTCGAACTGCTCAAAAAGGTAATCATCGGCCAGCATGAGCCTCACCAAGTTGCCCTGATGGATCTGGATGCCCCGAACCAAAAAACGGCCATCGACTTTTTTGTAACCGCCGAACATCTGGGCATACCGGTTTTGGCACTGGAAGAAATCAAAAAAGAAGGCAAGCTGCTCTTTTACGAAAAAGACGGGCAAAAAATCCAGCTGAAACGGATCTACAACCGCTTGATTTTTGACGAGATTGGCCAAAATACGGCAATTTTCGAGCAATCCTTCGATCCTCGCGAAGAACTGGACATCGAATGGATTACCCATCCCAATTGGTTCTACCGCATCAGCAAATACACCATGCCTTTCTTGCAGAGCAAGTTTGTACCCGAAACGCATTTTCTCCATACCTTGAAAACCATACCTGCCGATTTGGAAAACTATGTGCTCAAACCCCTGTTTTCTTTTGCCGGCATGGGTGTCATTATCGATGTAACCTCAAACGACGTTGCACAGATCAAAGACCCCGAGAATTGGATACTGCAGCGAAAGGTAACCTATGAACCAGTTATCCAGGCGCCCGATGCCGGCGTAAAAGCCGAAATCAGGATGATGTACCTTTGGCCCGAGGGCGAAGAGCCCCAGCTGAGCATTAACCTGGCCAGGCTAAGTCGAGGCAAAATGATTGGCGTCCGTTACAACAAGGATTTCGACTGGGTTGGCGGTACAGTAGGGCTGATGGAAAATCAAGACTAATTGGTTCATTAGCCCTTAGCTTATTACCTACTCAGAATTGCTAACTGAAAACGGGTTCATTCAATCATTCTCTCACCCAAGCCTTCAATCATTAACAAATTTGACAGTAATCTGAACCGGGCTTCATAAATAATCGTAATTTTGCATCTATGGATATTCAGTTTATCTTAATGATCGTGGTTTTTATCGCCGCGCTGTTTTACATCGGCCGATTGATTTACCGTTCCATTTCTCCAAAAGCTGGATCTTGCGCTTCGGGCTGTGGCAAATGCGGCGCCAACTTCTCTAATATTCCGGAGCCTAAAAAATAAGCCACATGCTGGAGAAATTTCAAGCCTACCTGCAAGAACGATTAGCCATTACCAACGAGCAGGCCAAGGAGGCCGTGAGCTGTCTCAAAACCAAAAGCTTTAAAAAAGGCCAGGTTGTTTTAAGTCCAGGCGATTTGAAATCAGATTCCTATTTCATTAACAGTGGTTTGTTGCGCTGCTTTTCCATCGACGAAAAAGGCAAAGAACACATCATTCAATTTGCACCAGAAAACTGGATGATTTCTGAAAGGAACAGTGCCGTGTTTAACGAACCTTCTTTCTTTTATATTGATGCCATAGAAGACACCGAAGTAGTGGTGGTGAAGAAAGATTTTTTTCCGGCCATCCAATACGTCGTGCCCAAAATACTGGAGCTTAACATCCTGATGTTGCACAATTCGATTCGCTTTATGCAGAAAAGGATCAACATGTTGCTGGGCGCAACCGCCGAAGAGCGCTACCTCGATTTCATCAAGCTCTATCCTAACCTCACCCTCCGTGTACCGCAATGGATGATTGCCTCCTACTTGGGCATTACGCCAGAATCGCTGAGCCGCGTACGCAAGGATTTGGCCAAAAAGCATTTCAAATAGTTGGACGTCTGATTGCTGATGACAAATAGCTGGTGTACCATAAATCATCGCCTCAAAAACCCCCACCGAACCAACAAACAATCCAACTCCCGAATTACTTAACATACATCAATGTGGGAGCAAACTAGCCACCTTAACTTTGTGTTATCAAATTTAAACAACTTAAAAAACATAAAGTTATGGCAACTACTCAATGGACATTGGATCCAACCCACAGCGAACTTCAGTTTAAGGTAAAACACCTGATGATTACTACTGTTACCGGCAGTTTGAAATCTTTCTCATCAGAATTAACTTCAGAAGGCGACGATTTTTCTAATTCGTCTATATCTTTTAAAGGAGATATAGATTCTATCGATACCGGCAACAAAGACAGGGACAACCACCTAAAAAGCGCCGACTTCTTCGATGCCGAAAAATTCCCAACTATCGAATTTACTTCTACCGCAGTAGAAAAAGACGGCGACGACTACATCGTTAAAGGGGATTTAACGGTTAAAGGCAATACCAAACCCATAAAATTAACTGCTGAATTTGGTGGCATTGCAACCGACCCTTGGGGCAACACCAAAGCAGGCTTCACCTTAAGTGGCAAAATCAACCGTGCCGAATTTGGCTTAACCTGGAATGCTGCCCTAGAAACCGGTGGCGTAATGGTAAGCGAAGACGTAAGAATTTTAGGCGAACTCCAGTTCGTCAAACAAGCATAAGCAAACGCGTTGAGCGTACCACGATAAGTAAAAGCGTTCGGGGTTATAACACCAAACGCTCGATGCAAAACTCTAATCTTTTCAATGATGGAAGCAAATGTAAAAAAAGTAGCAGCAGTGTTAAATCCACCTGCACCACACATGGTAGGTGATGGTTTTAGGGTACATAATTTCTTTCCTAGTGGCTATCGACTGAACATGAGTCCGTTCTTTATGCTCGATTACAATGCGAAAATCGAATTTTCTGCCCGTAACGAACCTCGTGGGGTTGGTGTACACCCGCATCGCGGCTTCGAAACCGTAACCATTGCCTATCATGGCGCCGTGGCACACCACGACAGTGCGGGCAACTCGGGTACGATTTATCCCGGTGATGTACAATGGATGACCGCAGCCAGTGGCATACTCCACAAAGAATACCACGAAGAAAGCTACAGCAAAAAAGGCGGTCCTTTTCAAATGGTGCAGCTTTGGGTAAACCTGCCTGCTCAACACAAAATGAGCACGCCAAAATACCAGGGCGTAAAACAAAGCGATATGCAAAAATTGGTCTTGCCCAATGAGCAGGGCATCATCGAAGTGATTGCAGGCGATTACCAAGGCACCAAAGGCAGCGTAACTACATTCAGCCCCATTGAAATGTACAATGCCCGGCTGAACAAGGGAGCCCAAGCCGTTTTCAGCTTTCCGGCCCATTACAACACCGCTTTTGTAGTGATAGAAGGCAGCATTAAAGTAAACGGAACAGAACAGGCTAACACCAACCAGATGGTTTATTTTGAAAACGAAGGCGAAGAGATTGAGCTGGAAGCTTTAGAAAACAGCATCGTTTTGATACTGAGCGGCGAGCCCATCAACGAACCGATTGCGGCTTATGGGCCCTTCTTAATGAACAAGCCGGAGGAAATACAACAAGCCATAGCCGACTACAATGAAGGCAAATTTGGCTATCTCGAAGACTAAATTACCTTGATGGTTTTTTAAGAAGTCGGCCATTGCATAGGGCATGGTCGACTTTTTTATGATAGCCCAATTAATCCTCGTCTACAAAGTAGTTGATTTCCAAAAATCGATCAAGCGCGGTTCTGTCGCCTTTCTTGGCCTTCATTTCTTTTAAAACACCTCCAACCTTGAGCTTCTTTTCGGGCAGTTTTTCTTTGCCTTTTTTGTTGCCGATAATGAATGTTTCCGAATGCTGCTCGTCCCTGATTTCGTAAATATCGTATTCGTCAAAAATCGGTACCATCACCAATGCTTTTCCGGCAGGAATAAAAATGAAGCCATTAAGTTCAGCATTCGAATCAATCAGGTGCGGTATGCCGGTAATCACCGTATTTGCACCGGTAATGCCTTTGCTTTTTACCATAGCAGGCAATAGCCATTGCGGCTTATACTTGTTGTAATAGATTTGCAGGTCTTTATCAAACTTCGACACGATGTGCTGCTTGGCATTTTCGTCGAGCGCAGCAATGGCTAGTTCCAAAAACAAGATCGCTTTTTGCTTTTCGAAAAACAGGCCGGCCACTTTCCCTACTTCAGAAAGGCTGACAATCTCATCGTTTGGCTTGGTTAAAACATTATAAAACCTACCGCCATTATCCAAACTGTCAATGGCTTCGGCCGGGCTTTTAAACGTGATGATCTTTTCCATCAATAACAACTATTTTTGCTTAAGGTTTCTGGATCAGGCAAACGGCATAGGCAACCACCCCCTCTTCCCTACCTATAAATCCCATTTGCTCGTTGGTAGTGGCTTTAATAGAAATATCTTCCACATCCATCGCTATTGCTCCGGCAATGTTAGCCTGCATCTGCGGGATATGCGGATTTATTTTAGGGGCCTCGAGGCATAGCATGGCATCGATATTGCCGATCTGCCAGCCTTTTTCCTGCAACAGCTTTACCGTTTCCTGCAGCAGTATCATACTACTGATGCCTTTCCAGCGGGGATCGGTATTCTTAAAATGGAAGCCGATATCCCTGAGGTTGGCTGCGCCCAAAAGTGCATCGCAAATGGCGTGCAATAATACATCTGCATCAGAATGGCCATAGGCACCTTTGTGATGCGCCAGGTTTACGCCGCCAATTACAAATGGATGATTGTCTTTTAATTGGTGTACATCAAAACCAAAACCTACCTTGATTTTCATTATTTCGTATTTCCGAAGTTGAACAGCAGGCTAAACCTCAAGGTATTAGCCAGCGGACTTTTTTGTGGATTGGCCAGCAAATAGGCGAAATCCATATTGAAGATATTATATTTTAAACCAGCGCCCAAAGTTACATAACGACGATCGCCCTTTTGCGGCGACTCGTAAAAATAGCCTGCACGAAGGGCAAACTGCTGGTTATACCAATATTCCACGCCGGTACTGATGCTAATTTCCTTCAGTTCCTCGCTAAAACCACCTGGCGCATCGCTAAAAGAACCAAATATGCCAGCCGGAACCGAACGGTCGGGATCGCGGCCCGAAATAATCTTGCCGTTCGAATCTCTGATTGGCTGGGTAGGCACCATCAGTTTATTGAAATCGAGTGCCAGCGTAAATTGGTTATAATCGTCGATGATCAATGTAGAAGCACCTCCAATTTTCATATTGGTAGGCAAGAAAAATTTCTCTCCGCCATCAACATAGCCGATCTTGGTTCCGATATTGGAGAAATTGGCGCCTGCCCCTATAATGGCATCTTTGCCAAACATCACGGTCTGTTTTCTGTAATAGGCCGAAACATCAACTGCAAAGGCTTTGCCCGCACGCGTCTGCTGTCCGGCGGCAAACTGGCCCGACGAGAGGTTGGAATAGATAAAGCGGCCTGTGGTGCCCAAGGCAAACTCGTCGCCAAAGCGCCTCGAATAAGTGGCATCAAATGCAAACTCATTCGGGCTGTAAATGCCTAGATCTTGTTGGTTAGCGTCGGTTAGCTGAATTTGGCCCAATGAAAAATAACGCAACGAACCTCCTAACGTACTCTGGTCGTTGATTTTATAAAAACCACTGATGTAGGCGAGATTGATATCGGGAACCAGACTTTTTAACCATGGACTATAGGAAGCCGAAAAGCCGTAAGGCAATTCTAAAAAGGCCAATTTGGAAGGATTGATGCTCATTGCGTTGGCATCGGGCGGCGCGGCCACACCGGCCTCGCCCATACTGCCCGCCCTGGCATCGGGCGTAATCAGCAAAAAAGGAACCGCTGTTATGATATTGTTAGACTGACTACCATTAGTTTGCGTACCCGGTTGCACTACTTGTGCCTGTAGCCCGGCGCTAAAAAACATGGTTAAAGAAAACATGCCTAAAGCTGTTGCACTAAAGTACTTTAATTTCATCAGTTGAAACAGATATATCAGGCATGCAAGTTAACATAGTGTTTACTAATTTCAAAGCATTAATATATTATATGACTTCTAGCGGGTCAACTTGTTAGCAAACAAACGTATTTTTCAATTAAATGTTGTTATAGCCAATTAAACGCATCAAAATAGGCAAAAAAACCTTCTCGCTTATACTATAAAGCATTGGGGCCGGCACGTGTCCAGACGGGAAGAAAACACCTAATACATTTAGCCACAATAAATTAAGGAAGTTTACGTTTGTAGGTATTGTTCTATTATTGGAGCAAAGGGTTATGCCTGAACTTATAGGCAACTAAAAAGTAAGATTTTTTTTGGTGGCCCGCCCTTTTTACGTAATTTTAACGGTTAAGTGTTACAAAGGCACATTTTATGAAAAAAACATACTTTTACTCTTTTGCATTCTTGATCAGTCTTACCGTTTTTGCTTCTTGCAAGTCTAAAAACAGCAGTGCGGTATCGAACAAAACCGGATATGCCTACAACAAAAAGGAAAACGGCGGATTCGAGGTGGCAAATAAGTACAAACGTGGCCCAGGGCCAGGATTAGTAGAGATTGAAGGTGGCGAGTTCATCATGGGTGGCAGTGCGGTTGATATTCCGGGCCAAGACATGAGCAACTACAACTACAAACGCGAGGTTACGGTAAGCTCTTTTTATATGGACGACACCGAGGTTTCGAACACCAACTGGTTAGAATACCTGAACTGGATCAAAAGGAACTTTCCTACCGATGCGCAATACTACTATGAAGAACTTCCTGATACTTTGGTTTGGCGTAGTCCGCTTTCGTTTAACGAGCCCTATGTAAACAACTATTTAAGACATCCGGCTTACCAAGACTATCCGGTAGTTGGCGTAAGTGCGAAACAAGCCGAAAGATACTGCGCCTGGAGAACGGATATGGTAAACGAAAAGCTTTTACGCGACAAAGGCTATATGAATTCCTTTGCCACAGTTAATGGCACGGCAACCGGCAGAAATGCAACGGCAGCCGCGGCAGTTCCTAAAAAAGATAAACCTTTCAATACTGAAATCTATTTAAATGGCCAATACGACGACAAAGGCCCTAGGGCCATGGCTGATTTAAATCCTGCAGCCACAGCTAGCGGCACTACAACCAATGGCCGGAGAGGTACAGGAGCAACTAGAAACGTAAGGTTGGAAGACGGTGTAATTCTGCAGCCTTTCCGCTTGCCTACAGAAGCCGAGTGGGAATACGCTGCTTTGGGCCTCATTGGCAACACCCAATATGAAAACGTAAACGAGAAAAAATCTATCCTTGGAATGGTTTGGGCATCACTTCAGCCAAGAAAAAAACCAGGGGATTGATTTTGGCCAACTTTAAAAGAAGCAAAGGCGATTACATGGGTGTTGGTGGTTCTTTGAACGATAAAGCTGCTTTTACCCAAAACGTAAAAAGTTATATGCCTAACGATTTTGGCCTTTACAACATGGCTGGAAATGTAAACGAGTGGGTAGCCGACGTATACCGTGCCGCTACTTTCGAGCAGGCCGATGCCTTAAACCCATTCAGGGGTAACCAATTCCAAAACAAAGACAGAGATCCTGTAAACAGCCAATTGAAACAAAACAAATATGGCAAGCCCGAAATGGTAAAGGCCAACTCTGGCGTTAAACAAACCTGGGAAGAGCTACAGGCCGGAAAAGCAGCAGGCACCAACGGCAGCGCGGCCTACAACGCCGATCAACGCGGTTACCGCGACGAGCAAAGTGCTTTGTACGGCATTACTACTTTGGTAAACGATAAATCGAGAGTTTACAAAGGTGGCTCGTGGAACGACCAGGCACAATGGCTAAATCCGGCAGCAAGAAGACACTTGCAGGAAGACGAATCGACCGCGGATATTGGTTTCCGTTGCGCCATGACCATGTTGGGCCCATCAGAAATCAAATCGAGTGGCAAGCCTCAATTCAAGTCAGGCAGGTAAGCCTCAAAAAAATAACAGGAAGGCCCGAAAATCCTAGATTTTCGGGCCTTCCTGTTCATACACTTACGAAGCTTTTTGAAACTTCGAGAGCGTATGTCCTAGCTAAAGCTAACGAGCAATTCATTTTTCTCTACTTTATCGCCTTGTTTTACCGCTATCTTCTTAATTACCCCATCGGTAGGCGATTTGATCATATTTTCCATTTTCATGGCTTCGAGTACCAAGAGGCTATCGCCTTTCTTTACCTCATCGCCTTCGCTGGCCAGTACGTTTAGCACTAGCCCTGGCATTGGTGCTTTTACCTGCTGTATTTTATGGGCTGCCAGGTTGTCCATACCCAATTGCTTAAGCAACTGGTCAAACTGATCTTTGATGCTAACCGTATACAAGTTGCCATTTACTTTAACCGTAGCGGTTTTTTCTTCTTTGTTCAGTTCTACAAGTTCTGTAGTATAAGATTTGTTCTGATAAAGCACATGAGCGGTGTTCCCGTTCAAGGGAAAACTATCCAATGTCACTACCTCATGATTGATTTTTAGCGATTGGTTAGTTGCCTCGATCTCAAAATCATACTTGTTGTTTACTTTTACTTGATACATGTTTATTGGGTTAAAGCATATTGCACTAGATTTGCGCCCATTTTTAGCGCCTTGGTCCTACTTTCTTGCGTATCGCTGGGATATGTGCCGTAATCTTCCCAACCATTGCCCAGATCGCATTCGTAGGTATAATAGCAAACCACCCTGCCTTGCCAGATCAGCGCAAAGCCTTGCGGCCGTTTGCCATCGTGTTCGTGTATTTTGGGCAGGCCTGCCGGGAACTTGAATTTCTGGTTGTACAGCTTATGGTCGGCGGGCAGTTCTACAAAGCTCAGCTCAGGAAAAACCTTTTTCATTTGGGGCCTGATAAACTTGTCGAGCCCATAATTATCGTCGATATGCAAGAAGCCCCCACCGATTAAATATTTTCTCAGATTAGCCGCTTCCTGGTCGTTAAAAATCACGTTGCCATGGCCGGTCATGTACACAAAAGGAAAATTGTACAGTTCGGCACTGCCCACTTCCACAATGCCTTCGTCTGGCGCAAAATTAGTATTGATATTTTTATTGCAGAATTCGATGAGGTTAGGCAAAGCTGTTCGGTTGCCATACCAATCGCCACCCCCACTGTACTTCAGCTTACCCATTTTATAGGTTGGGGCGTTGAAGCCGGTAAGGGAAACCAAGACCGAAAAACCCAAGATTAAAGGCAGAAGGTTGAAGGTTGAAAGTTTAAAGTTTAAAGCGGAAGGGCCAAAGACCAAAACCCAAAGTGAAACCGCAATGCGCTTAAGTGACTTGCCCAAATTGTAAATCGTAGCTCGTAAATCGTAAATCAGCTTCATCGGTTGACATAGTTAAGCTCGAAACAGGCATACAAGGCTGCCGTTTCCGTTCTCAGGCGCGTTTGTCCTAAAGTTACGGGTTTGTAGCCATTTTGCAAAGCGAGCTCCAGCTCTGCAGCCGTAAAATCACCTTCGGGGCCAATCAGCACCACATACGATTGGTGCGGCTGTACCAAATCTCTAGCATAGGTTTTATCGCCATCCATGCAATGGGCAATCAGTTTATTGGCCGAGGTTTCCTTGTTGAGGAAATCGGCCAGCGCCATAGTTGGATTTAGCCGCGGATGATAGGCTGTAAGCGATTGCTTGACCGCCGAAGTAATTACTTTATCGAGCCTTTCTTCCTTAACCACACGTCGTTCGGAACGATCACAGATGAGCGGTGTAATTTCGTCAATGCCAATTTCTGTTGCCTTTTCCAAGAACCACTCCAAACGGTCGATGTTTTTAGTAGGCGCGACGGCAATATGCAGGTGATGGTTGCGTTTGCCATAATCCTGCTGGCTGCTGATTACTTTTAAATCGACATGCTTTTTGCTGACCGAACTGATTTCGGCTTCGTAAAAACCACCACGACCATCGATAAGCTGCACAACATCGCCTACATCCAACCGAAGCACCTTGCTGCAATGTTTGCTTTCTTCTTCGTTAAGCGTATAATGGGCCGATGCAATATCTGGTGTATAGAAGATATGCATAATGTGGGGGATTAATGGTTATCAACCATGTCGCTTTTGCCAATAACCAGCTCGAGCTTGATGGTTTCGATATTTTGTTCCGTTTTTTTAAGGATGGTGAAAAGGTAGCCATAGCATTCTTCGCTATCGCCAACCTCCGGAATTTTGCCAAAGGCGTGCGAAACCAAGCCGCCTACGGTATCAAAATCTTCGTCTTCGGGCAAATCGTGTGGCAAATGCTCGTTTACGTCGTAAACCGTGGCATAGGCATTAATGATAAATTCGGTATCTGAAATCTTTTCAACGGTTGGCTTTTCCTCGTCATACTCATCTTGGATCTCGCCCACAATCTCTTCCACAATATCTTCGAGCGTAACCATGCCTGCCGTACCGCCAAACTCGTCGATGACGATGGCAATCTGGATGCGTTTTTGCTGCAGTTCGCTCAACAGGTCGTTGATTTTTTTGGTTTCAGGCACAAAGTAAGGCTTCCTGATGATATCGGTTAAAGCCCACTCCTTTTTACCCGCCAATAATGGCAAAATATCTTTGGCATGCACAATGCCGATAATCTTATCGATGATCTCATCGTAAACCGGCATACGTGAATAGCCTTCGGCAATGATCTTTTGTACGACTTCTTCTTTCGGCGTATCCAGCTCGATACTCGATATTTTGGTACGGGGCACCATGATGTTTTTAACCACGCGCTCGTTAAAATCGAATACGTTTTTAATCAGTTCGTGCTCATTGGTATCTAAGGCACCGCTTTCCTTGCCCTGATCTAACAGGTACTGCAGCTCTTCGGTACTGTGTAAAGATTCGTGCCCATCAGCCGTATTGATGCCAAACAGCTTAAGTACAATCCTTGCAAAACCATTGAGCAACCAAATAAAAGGCCTACCAATAAAGTAGAAACCCTGTAAGGGCAAGGCAATAAACAAGGTGGTAGCCACCGGTCGCTGGATAGCCAATGATTTTGGCGCCAACTCGCCAAATACGATGTGCATAATGGTAATGATAGAGAAGGCAATAACTGTTGATGCCGAGCTGATAAAAGTTTCGCTCATGCCCAAGTTTTGCAAGCCATCGTGGATCAAGTCGTGCATCACGCGTTCGCCCACCCAGCCCAAGCCTAGCGAAGCCAAGGTAATGCCCAATTGTGTAGCGGCCAGATAGCCATCCAAGTTGTGGATGATATGCTTGGCCATTTTGCCTACACGGCTTCCAGATTTTGCCTTGATCTCAATTTGGGAACCCCGAACCTTAACGATAGCAAATTCTGCGGCCACAAAAAAGCCGTTCAGCGCAACTAAAAAGAAAGTCCAGAATAGATCCCAGCCCATTAAGCTAATTTTCCAAATGTTTTGTTATATAATTCGATGCTCTCATTAATTACCTTATGAGCGTATCGCACCCCTAGCAGGTGTTCAATTGTTACCTTTTTCTCTTCTAAAGCCTTATAATCCTGAAAGAATTTTACAATTTCCTTCATGGTATGTGGCGGCAGTTCGTGCAAGTCGTTGATATAGTTTACCGACATGTCGTTTTTGGCTACTGCGATAATCTTATCGTCCTGTTCGCCATTATCCACCATGTGCATTACACCAATTACCTTGGCTTCGATGATGGTCATTGGATACACATCTACCGAGCACAGCACCAAGATATCCAGGGGATCGTTATCATCGCAATACGTCTGCGGAATAAATCCGTAGTTTGCCGGATACATCACCGAAGAGAACAACACCCTGTCTAGCTTGATCAGGTTAGACTCTTTATCGATTTCGTATTTTGCTTTGGAACCTTTAGGAATTTCTATAATTGCATTCACAACCTCCGGTGCGTTTTTGCCCGGAGAAACACTATGCCATGGATGATAGCCGTCTTTACTCATTTTTCTTCTTCATTCTCTGTTTCATCTGTCTCTCCAGCGCCCAAAACCTGCTTTTTCACAAAGGTAATAATCAGCGGAATGGTGGTGATGACAATGAAACCTATTATAATATAAACCAAATATTCTTCAATTTGTGTGGCAAACTTCCTGCCCAAAAAATATCCCAACAAAGTTAAGGATGCTATCCATAATATTGCGCCAACAATGTTATAAAGTGCAAACTTTTTTACATCGAGCTTAACAACGCCTGCAAAAATAGGTGCAAACGTGCGTACAATCGGCACAAACCTGCCCATGATGAGGGCAAAAGCACCTTGTTTACGGTAATAGCGTTCGGCGGCAACCAAATACCTTTTCTTAAAAAAGAAGGTATCTTTGCGGTTGTACAAAACCGGACCTGTTTTGCGACCGAACCAGTAACCTGTAAAATTGCCAAGGATGGCAGCGGCACAGAGCCCCAGCACCAGCACGGTAATATTGACATCGAGCCTGCCTGTAGCTACAAACATGCCTGCCAAGAACAACAGATAATCACCAGGTAAAAAGAAACCGAAGAAAAGCCCGGTTTCGGCAAAAATAACGAACAATACCACATAAAATCCCCCCTCTTTGAGCAGTTTTTCAGGGTCTATAAAATGCTGTACTGAATTCCAGAATTCTTGCATAGTTCAATTATTCGTAAAACTACAAATAATAATCTATATCGTTATGCTATATCAAATTTAAAATAAGCGATGGATAAACGCCTAATAGCAAGGTTACGATAACGGCAAGTACCAATACGATTTTATACTGCGACGGCGCTTCCAAAGAAATTTCTTCGCCTTCTTTAAAGTACATGGCAATAATTACCCTAAAATAGTAGTAGAAACCTACCAAAGCGTTTAAAATGGCAATAACCACCAAAACTACCTGATAGTTGTCCATTACGTTCATAAACATGAGGTATTTGCCCATAAAGCCGGCGGTTAGCGGTATACCTGCCAGCGATAGCATGGCAACCGTTAAGGCAAATGCCACCAAAGGGTTCTTTTTGCCCAAGCCATTAAAGCTGTCGAAAGTATCGCTGCCTGTTTTTTGCTTCACCATGATCAGCACGGCGAAGGCAATGATGCTGGCAAAAGTATAGGCTGCCGCATAAACCAATACGTTATTGGCCGAGTTTGGTGTCAATACCACCAAAGAAAACAGCAAATAACCGGCATGCGAAATACTCGAATAAGCCAACATGCGCTTGAAGTTCTTTTGGTAAAGGGCGGTGATGTTGCCGATAAATAGGGTGAGCACGACAATGCAGGTTAGCACAGGCGTCCAGAAATCGTGCAAAGGCTCAAAAGCATTGCTAAACAACCTCAAGAAAGCCGCAAAGCCAGCGGTTTTTACTACTGTCGACATGAAGGCGGTAATGAGCGATGGTGCACCCTCGTATACATCCGGTGTCCAGAAATGAAAAGGCGCCGCACCTACTTTAAAGCATAATCCAATCATGATCAGGATCACACCCGGGTAGAATAGCGTAGAAACCGCATTGTGCTCTACCAAATATTTGTTGATGACTTCGATATCAAAAGATCCGGTAGCGCCATAAATCAGGGTAATACCGAACAACAAAAATCCGGTCGAAAAGGCACCCATCAAAAAGTACTTCAGCGAAGCCTCGTTAGAGGCAAAATTAAGCTTGCGAATACCTGCCAGGATGTACAAGCTTACTGACATGATTTCCAAACCGATAAACAACATAGACAGGTTCTGGTAAGATACCATGATGATCATGCCCGACAAAGCGAACAAAATCAATGTAAAATATTCGGCTACGTTATCGCTGCCTTCGGTAAAATAGCGTTGGGTAAGCAAAAAGATCAAGAAAGTACCAATAATGCTGATGGCGCTAAAGGCCAGTGCAAAATTGTCCATTTTCATCATGCCAAAATAAGTTGTCGGATTATTCCAGGCACACAGGGTAAAGCCCAAGGCTACAAGCAAACCTACCAAGGTTAATGGCAACAAGGCTTTTTTTGCTTTGAACAAACCTGCATAAAGTACTACTAATGCCGTTACGGCAATGGTTATAATAATGTTCATGTTTAGTTTAACCCTGTTAATTTTTGATTGACTTGTTCTAATAAATGTTGTACTGAAGCTTCCGATAATTGCAATATTGGCTTAGGATATACGCCCATTACAATGATAAGTGCACAAATGATATACAACACCACTTTTTCTGTTCCTTTAATATCTGTAAAGCCGATGGTGAGGCTGTTGGTTTCGCCCAACATTACCTTTTGATACATCCTCAGCATATAAACAGCGCCGAAAATAATAGTCAATCCGGCTACAGCCACCATCCAAACATTATATTGGTAAACAGACATCAGTAATAAAAACTCGCCCACAAAACCATTGGTTCCTGGCAAGGCTACCGTGCCCAAAACAATGATGAGGAAAGTAATGGCTAGTTTTGGAGCCACTTTGGCCAAACCGCCTAGTTCATCCACCTTGTTGGTTTTCAATTGCGACGAAATGATGTCCAATACAAAGAACAAACCTACTACGTTGATACCGTGGCTCAACATCTGTACCATCGAACCTTGCAAACCTTGCGTATTTAGTGCAAAAATACCTGCCGCAATCAAGCCTACGTGGCCAATTGACGAATAGGCGACCAAACGTTTGGCATCTTTTTGCGTAAAAGCTATTAAGGAGGCATAAACGATACCGATAACAGACAAAATCATGGCCAGATTGGTCCAGTCTTGTACGCCTTGCGGCACAACCGGCAATAGCCATCTGATGACGCCATAAATACCCATCTTCAGCATGATACCTGATAAGAGCATCGTACCGGTTGCCGGAGCTTCGGTATAGGTATCTGGCTGCCAGGTATGGAATGGGAAAATAGGCATCTTAATGGCAAAAGCAATAAAGAAGGCCCAGAATACCCAGCCCTGCTGCGTAGCATCGAGTTGGAGCTTATAAAAATCGGCGATAGCGAAAGTATGTGCCGGATTTTGCAGGTACAGGTAGATCATGCCCAAAAGCATGAACAACGAACCCGCAATGGTATACACAAAAAACTTCATGTTGACCTTGATGCGGTCTTTGCCGCCCCACATGGCGCAGATGAAATAAATCGGGATCAAAGCCGCTTCCCAGCCGATGTAAAACAAAAATGCATCAAGCGAGGTAAACACCAATAAAAGTCCGCTTTGCATAAAAAGCACCAAAGCATAAAAAGCGTTGCTGTTTTTATAGTCGTGCCTGAAGCTGGCCAAAATGATCAAAGGCATCAAAATATTGGTCAGTAGCACAGTAATCATGCTAATGCCGTCGATACCTACGTGAAAGCTGATTCCAAACTCTTTAATCCAAGCACAGTTGATTACAAACTGTGTACTGGCATCGGGCGTAAATTTGCACAATAAACCTATGGTTGTTGCCAGCGAAAGGATGGAAAACACCAAGGCCGTTTGCTTAGCGGTTTTTTTGGCTAAAGCAGCTGTGACAATGGCACCAATTAGTGGTAAAAATATAAGTATTAAAAGTTCCATTTATTTTGTTTAGCCAATGTTAAGAGATGGATAAATAGGTGTACAACAATAAGGCAATGATACCGAACACCATCATAAAGATATAAAAGCCTACATTTCCAGATTGCAACAGGCGAAGGTTTTTGCTGCCTTCGGTAGCCGTCCAGCCCAAGCCGTTTACCAAACCATCGATTACTTTTTTATCTACAATCCGGTAGAAGAACTTGGACAAAGCATCCAATGGTTTTCTGATGATCGTATCATAAATCTCGTCCAGATAAAATTTGTGGTAAGACAATTTGGCCAATACCGATCTTTTGCCCTCATCGGCAACAGGGATATCAGCATTTTTCACATATTTTACATAAGCAAAAATCAAGGCAATAACGGCAGCACCTACAGAAGCGCCCATGAGGCCGATTTCTGTGCCATGATCTAAGCCCAATTCTTGTGGGGCAATACCTGCACCAGCCAACCAATGCGCCAACCATTCGTTACCTCCGGCAAAATGCGGCAGGTTGATCAGTCCACCGATGGCCGCCAAAATGGCCAACACAATTAACGGGAAAGTCATTACGCCTGGCGACTCATGCACATGGGTTTCTTCGTGGTGCGTGCCCCGGTATTTGCCAGAGAAAGTCAGGAACATCATCCTGAACATGTAGAACGAAGTTAGGAAAGCGGTAAGCAAACCTACGCCCCAAAGTATCGGACTATGCTCGAAAGTATGGGCCAAGATTTCGTCTTTAGAGAAGAAACCCGAAAACGGTGGCAAACCTGCAATGGCAATGGTACCGATCATCATGGTAGCAAAGGTGATTTTCAATTTCGACCTTAAGCCACCCATGTGGCGCATATCTTGCTCGTGGTGCATGGCGTGGATAACCGAACCAGCGCCCAAGAACAGCAAGGCTTTAAAGAAAGCATGTGTTAACACGTGGAAAAACGAGCCGGTGTAAGCACCAACGCCCAAACCCAGGAACATATAGCCCAATTGCGACACGGTTGAATAAGCCAATACCTTTTTGATATCGGTTTGGGTCAAAGCAATCAAGGCGGCAATTAAAGCGGTAGCTGCACCTACAATGGCAATGATGTTTTGCGTAACCGGGGCCAAATCGAACAATACGCTCGAACGGGCAATCATGTAGATACCAGCAGTTACCATGGTGGCGGCGTGGATCAAGGCTGAAACCGGGGTTGGGCCAGCCATCGCATCAGGCAACCAGGTAAACAAAGGCAACTGTGCCGATTTACCGCAGGCACCGATAAACAATAAGATGGTAATGGTAATTATAGTCGTATCGTTAGTAACAAATTTAGAGGCTTGGGGGAAAATCTGTGCAAACTCGGTGCTGCCAAAGGCGTTTACCAACATAAATACGCCAATCAAAAAGCCCAAATCGCCAATACGATTCATTACAAAAGCCTTTTTGGCCGCGCTTGCATAGCTTTGGTTGGTGTACCAAAAGCCGATAAGCAGGTAAGAACACAAACCTACGCCTTCCCAGCCGATGAACATCACGATATAGTTTGAACCCAGCACCAAAATCAACATGAAGAAGATAAAGAGGTTCAAATAGCTGAAGAACTTGCCAAAACCGGCATCTTCGTGCATATAGCCAATCGAATAAATATGGATCAGAAAACCGATACCGGTAATGATCAGCAGCATCACCGAGCTCAACGGATCGAGCAGGAAAGCCAAGGGGATCTGTACCTTGCCCGCGCTGATCCAGTCGAAAAGTACTACATTGATTTGTTTTTCGGCACTGCCGCTCAATTGAAAAAATAAAACTACGCTGAGTACAAAAGAGGCCAATACCACACCGCTTCCGATCAAGCCAACCAGGCTTTTGCTGAACGTATTTCGGCCAAGGCCATTAATTATGAAGCCTAAAAGCGGAAGCAAAGGAACCAGCCAAAGTAAATTATTCATCATTCCTATTCTATATAATTACCACTTAAGGCGATTTAACACATTAATATCTATCGACTGCGTATTGCGGTAAACCATGACGATGATACTCAATCCTACAGCAACCTCGGCCGCGGCCAAAGCCATAATAAAAAACACAAAAACCTGTCCCGACGGGTCGTTATGGTGAACCGAAAAGGCAGTTAACAACAAGTTTACGGCATTCAGCATCAGCTCTACCGACATAAAGATGACGATGGCGTTTCTGCGGGTCAATACCCCGATTACACCAATGGTAAAAATAATGGCGCATAACCAAATGTAATGGTTAAGCGGCACAACCTTCATATTTTGAAACAAACTATCCATTTTGCTTTTCTTCCTTTTTAGTTAACAATACGGCACCAACCATTGCGGTAAGCAATAAGATGGACGACAACTCAAATGGCAACATAAACGGGCCAAAAAGTTCCTTGCCCAGATTTTTGACCAAGCCCAGGCTCGGGTTCTGCAATACCAGCGGGCTATTGATCGAAACTGCTTTGAACGAACCGATTAAGGTTACGGCCAAACAGCCTCCGGCAATTACGCCCACAATTTTAATGAGGTTCGATTTGTTGGGTTCATTCTCTTTGTTCAGGTTCAGCAACATGAGCACAAAGAGAAACAATACCATAATTGCCCCCATATAAACGATAAAGTTTACAACGGCCAGAAACTGGGCGTTCAACAATACATAGTGCACGGTAAACGTAAAGAAGGTAAGTATCAGGTATAGCACGCTGTGGATGGGATTTTTAGAGAAAATCACCAGCAGCGAGAAAATGACACTCAGTGCAGCTACAAAATAGAATACTTGTGTACCCATTAATTCTTTGTTTAGTTATTAGTTGCCATCGCTATTGCGGGGCACGAAGCAATCTCATTTTTTAAACCGTTGCTTGGGATTGCTTCTTTCCTTGCAACGGCTGTTTTTTATTTGGTCTCCAACGGAGCTTCTACCAATTTATCCTTGCCATAAATAAAGTCTTTGCGCAGATAATCAGACGGCACGATAGGTCCATCCAGGTAAATGGCTTCTTTAGGGCAGGCTTCTTCGCACAAGCCACAGAAAATGCAACGCAACATGTTGATTTCGTAAACGGCGGCATACTTTTCTTCGCGGTAAAGGTGTTTTTCTTCCGCTTTGCGCTCGGCCGCGATCATGGTTATGGCTTCTGCAGGGCACGATAAGGCGCACAAACCGCAGGCTGTGCAACGCTCTCTGCCCTCTTCGTCTCTTTTTAAAGAGTGCATGCCACGCCAGTTGATCGAAAACTCGCGCTCTACCTCTGGGTACCTGATGGTTGCACTTTTCTTAAAAAAGTGGCTCATTGTAGTACCCAAGCCTTTTACAATAGCCGGCAAATACAAACGCTCGGCCAAATTCAACGGCTTTTGTTCCAGTACTTTTTTCTTATTGCTTAATGATTCCATTGCTCTCCCTTTTAAAATTGACGTAAGGCAATCCAAATTCCTGTAATGATGATATTGACAATAGCCAACGGGATCAATCCCTTCCATCCTAAATTCATCAACTGGTCATAACGGAAACGCGGAATGGTCCAGCGTACCCACATGAAGAAGAAGATGAACATAAATATCTTCATAAAAAATATAAACGTGCCGAACAAGACTGCCGCATTTGGAGCCCAATGTGCCGCAATATAGTCCATACCCGGATAGTTATAGCCCCCAAAATAAAGCGTAACCATTACGGTTGACGAAACGAACATATTGATGTACTCGGCAAACAGGTAAAAACCCAGTTTCATCGACGAGTATTCGGTATGGTAACCACCGATCAACTCGGTTTCGCATTCAGGCAAATCGAATGGCGCACGGTTGGTTTCGGCAAAAGAACAAACCATAAAAATGATAAAGCCCAATGGCTGATAAATTACATTCCAGTGCCAGCTATGTTGTTGGGCTACAATTTCCTTTAAACTCAGCGAATTGGTTACCAAAAGCAAGGCGATGATAGAAAGGCCCATAGCCACCTCGTAACTGATGTTTTGGGAAGCCGCACGGATCGCGCTTAGCAACGAGTATTTGTTGTTAGAAGCCCAGCCACCAATCATTACGCCATAAACACCTAACGATACCACGCCGAAGATGTACAAAACGCCTACGTTGATATCGGTTACCTGCAAAGGCACTGTTTTGCCACCAATGGTTAGGTCTTGTCCCCATGGAATAACCGCCGTGCCAATACAGGCACAAAGCATGGCCAAACCCGGACCAACCATGAACAACCATTTGTTTGACGTAGCTGGAACGATTTCTTCTTTCATGAACATCTTTACCCCATCGGCCAATGGCTGTAAAATACCAAAAGGTCCGGCTCTATCCGGTCCAAGCCTGTCTTGTAAAAATGCAGCCACCTTGCGCTCGGCATACGTAGAGTACATGGCAATAACCAAACTGATGGCAAATAAAATGGTTACCAGTATAAATTTCTCGATTACAAAGTTGATATCCATTAGAATTTAGCAGTTTTTTCTAGTTCTATTTGATTTGCTTTTTGCAGGGCCAGGTTTTCTTTGATCACCGGTAGTGGCTTAAAAGTTTCGTAGTGGTTTGAGGCAATTACCGAAGTATCAGGAATGTGCGTTGGGTGCTCGATTACCCAATCGGCTGTATTTTTCTTTTCAAAACGGCAGGTATTGCAGATGAATTCCTCCACCTCGCCAAACTGATCTTTGCGGGCAGTTACACGCAACACGTCTTCGCCTTTGTACCATAGCGTTACCTTACCATTGCATTTTTCGTGGTCGCAATTGCGATGTGCATCAACAGGTTTGGTAAACCATACCCTGTTTTTAAACCTGAAAGTTTTATCGGTTAAGGCGCCAACCGGACAAACATCGATTACGTTTCCTGAAAAATCGTTGTCAACCGCAGTTTGGATGTAGGTAGAAATCTCCGAGTGGTCGCCACGGTTCAAAATGCCGTGTACGCGTTTGTTGGTGATCTGATCGGCTGTAAACACACAACGGTAGCACAAAATGCAACGGTTCATGTGCAATTGGATCTTATCGCCAATATCTATCCTTTCGAAAGTACGGCGCTCAAACTCGTACCTGGTTTTTTGCAAGCCATGCTCATAGCCCAGGTTTTGCAAATCGCATTCGCCCGCCTGGTCGCATACCGGGCAATCTAAAGGGTGATTGATCAGCAAAATCTCTACTACGCCACTTCTGGCCTCCAAAACCTCTGGCGAAGTGATGTTCTGTACTTCCATGCCATCCATCACTGTGGTACGGCACGAGGCTACCAGCTTAGGCATTGGGCGAGGGTCTTTTTCAGAGCCTTTGCTTACCTTTACGATACAGGTACGGCACTTGCCGCCGCTGCCTTCCAGCTTAGAATAATAGCACATGGCAGGAGGAACAATATCGCCGCCTATTTGCCTTGCGGCATTTAAGATGGTGGTTCCCGGAGCTACCTCTACTGTTATTCCGTCTATAGTTACTTTAACTAAATCGCTCATGGTTAAAGATTATCCTGTTTAACTTCCACTGCTTTTTCTATGGGCACTGCATAATTGGCTATGCCATAGTTCTGTTGCTGGCTCTTCACCGGTTCTTTGATATGCCATTCAAACTCTTCTCTGAAGTGTCTGATGGCACTGGCTACCGGCCAAGCGGCTGCATCGCCTAGTGGACAAATTGTATTTCCTTCTATTTTACGTTGTACATCCCATAGCAAATCGATGTCGTCCATCGTACCATGTCCGTACTCAATTTTATGCAAAATTTTCTCTAGCCAACCTGTTCCTTCACGGCAAGGCGAACATTGTCCGCAGCTTTCGTGATGGTAAAAACGCGAGAAGTTCCACGTGTTCCTTACAATGCACTGGTCTTCGTCGAAAGCGATGAAACCGCCCGAGCCCAACATTGTTCCAGTGGCAAAGCCACCCTCGGAAAGAGATTCGTAACTCATTGAACGAGGCTCGCCGTTGGCATATTTCAAGGTGAGGTTGGCTGGCAGAATGGGCACCGACGAACCACCGGCTACCGTAGCTTTTAGTCTTTTGCCATTGGCAATACCGCCACAGTACTCGTCAGAATAGATAAATTCTTCAACCGGCAAGCCCAATTCGATTTCGTAAACACCCGGTTTAACCAAGTTGCCCGAAGCCGAAATCAGTTTGGTACCTGTACTGCGACCGATACCGATTTTGGCATACTCATCGCCACCATCGTTGATGATTGGCACTACAGCCGCAATCGATTCAACATTGTTTACTACCGTAGGACAGCCATATAAACCTGCAATAGCCGGAAAAGGTGGCTTGATACGGGGATTTCCACGCTTGCCTTCCAACGATTCCAATAAAGCGGTTTCTTCACCACAAATGTAGGCACCGCCACCTGGCTGTACGTACAATTCGAGGCTATAGTCTGTTCCCAATATTTTTTGGCCCAACAATCCGGCAGCTTTGGCTTCGGCAATCGCTTTTTCCAAAATGCGGATCTGAGGCATCATCTCGCCGCGCACATAAATGTAGGAAGTGTTTGCACCCAAGGCATAGCTTGCTACAATCATCCCCTCGATTAAGGCATGCGGAATATAAGTCATGAGATACCTGTCTTTGAAAGTTCCAGGTTCAGATTCATCGGCATTGCATACCAAATAACGCGGAACACCTTCTGGCTTGGCCAAAAAGCTCCATTTCATCCCGGTAGGGAAACCCGCACCGCCCCTGCCACGCAAGCCCGATTTTTTCACCTCTTCCACTACCTCGTCGGGGGTCAGCGTTTTCAATGCTTTTTCAACGGCTCGGTAACCGCCTTTTTGGCGATAAACCTCTAGCGTGTTAATGCCAGGTACATTGATATGTTCTAATAATAGTTTACGTGCCATTTGCTATAGATATGAGATGTGAGATATGAGATAAAAGCCAAAATGCTCCGTTCTCAAGCCTCAAATCTAAGGTCTCAAATCTTATTTTTTAAATCGTCTATCAATTGATCAACCGACTGTTCGGTCAGGTTCTCATAAAAAGTATACTCAGGACCAATTTGCAACACCGGTCCAAAGCCACAGGCGGCCAAACACTCTACGCCTCTCCAGCTAAACAAGCCGTCTTCGGTTACTTGGCCTTCCTTAACGCCCAACTTCTGTTCAATGTGGTCCATAATTTTTTCGGCACCCACCAGGCAGCAAGGGCCGGTACGGCAAACCTCCAATACATATTTTCCTTTAGGCTCCAAGAAGTACATGGTATAGAAAGATGCTACTTCATACACTTCGATGGGCTGAATCTGTAAATATTCGGCCACTTTATCCATCGCAGGAACGCTGGTCCAGCCAAACTCGGCCTGTACCAAATGTAAAATAGGCAAGAGTGCCGATTTCTGTCTTCCGGCAGGATAACGATTTACGATCTCGTCGAATTGGCTGATCAATGCCGACGAAAACTCTACAGGTTGTTGTTCTTCTACTCTAAGCATCTAATTCTCCTGCAATAATGTTCATGCTACTCATGTTGATGATGGCATCTGACAACAACATGCCTTCGCTCATTTTGGCAAACATAGAATAATTAATAAAACTTGGTCTTCTGAAGTGCAAGCGATAAGGCGTACGGCCACCATCGTTAATCAAATAGAAGCCCAGCTCGCCGTTACCGCCTTCTACGGCATGGTAAACTTCTGCTTTTGGCGCATCGATTTCGCCCATCACAATCTTAAAGTGATAGATCAATGCTTCCATATTGTTGTATACTTCTTCCTTTCCTGGCAGATAGAACTCCGGAACGTCGGCATGGAAAATGCCTTTGGGCTCCGATTTTATTTTCTCCATCGCTTGCTCGATGATGCGTACGCTTTGCCACATCTCCTCGTTGCGCACCAGGTAACGGTCATAAATATCGCCACTGGTACCTACCGGAATTTCGAAGTCGAAGTCCTGGTACGATGCATAAGGCTCGCTGGTACGTACGTCGTAATCAACGCCGGTAGCACGCAGCAATGGGCCCGTCCAGCCGTAGCTCAGCGCATTTTCCTGCGTTACTTCAGCAACGCCGGCAGTACGGTCTATGAAAATACGATTACGGTTCAACAAGCTTTCAAACTCTTTCAGCGCTTTAGGGAATTCTTTTAAGAATTTATTGATCTTGGCAAAGGCAATATCATTAAAATCTCTTTCCAAGCCGCCGATACGACCAATATTAGTGGTTAGGCGTGCGCCACAGACCTCTTCGTAGATTTCGTAAATATGCTCCCTGAACTGGAAAAGATAAAGGAAAGTAGTGGTTGCTCCGGTATCTTGTGCAATAATGGTATTGCAAATGATATGATCGGCAATCCTCGAAAGCTCCATGATGATGACACGCAGGTAATCCACGCGTTTCGGGATCTGGATATTCAATAGTTTCTCTACCGTCATGTGCCAACCCATATTGTTAATGGGCGACGAGCAGTAGTTTAAACGATCGGTTAAGGGCGTTATCTGATAAAAAGGCCTATGTTCGGCAATCTTTTCGAATGCACGATGGATATAGCCAATGGTAGAAACACCACTGACGATACGCTCGCCATCCAGCTGCAAAACATTCTGGAAAACGCCGTGCGTAGCCGGGTGGGTTGGCCCCAGGTTAAGGGTTACCAATTCACTCTGCGGATCGTTGTCTGTATATACTGGTTGATTGTGATTCATGGATTTATCTACCAAAATATTCGTCTTTTTTATCAACTCTGTTCGGATCTTCCAATGGATATTGCTTCAGCATCGGGTGTACGCCCAAATCGTCCATATTCAGGATCCTCCTCAAGTCGGGATGGCCTTCGAATTTTACGCCAAAGAAATCGTAGGTTTCGCGTTCCATCCAATTGGCCGCATTCCAAAGCGTACTCGCCGTTGGAATGGTTGGCTCGTTTTCGTGGATGAAAACCTTTAGCCTCACCCTAATTCCTCTTACCATGCTGTGCAAGTGATAAACTACCGCAATATGGTTTTTCTCAGGGTAATGAACCGCAGTAATATCAGTTAAGAAGTTGAAATCGATTTTGCCGTTTTCTTTCAGGAAAGAAAGCACAGCAATCACCTTGTCTTTGGTGGTCGAAAAGGTTAACAGTCCGTAAGGCTCTGTTACATCGAAAAGTTGCTCGCCAAATCTTTCGCCAAGCAATTCGATAATTTCTGTATTGGTTGCTTTGGCCATTATTCTATTCCGTAAGAAGCTAACATTTTTTTGTATTGCTCAGAATGCCTCCTTCTGCCCGATTCGTTCTTCACCAGCTCCTGAATTTTGTTGAAGCCGTCTAAAATAGCCTCCGGACGAGGCGGACAGCCCGGCACATACACATCAACAGGAATAATCTCGTCAATGCCTTGCAGCACCGAATAAGTATCGAAAATACCGCCGCTAGAAGCGCAGGCACCCACTGCCATTACCCAACGAGGCTCGGCCATCTGCAGGTAAACCTGCTTCAATACCGGACCCATTTTCTTGGCTATGGTACCCATTACCATCAGCAAATCGGCCTGACGAGGCGAAAAGCTTAAACGTTCGGCGCCAAAACGCCCAAAATCGTAATGAGAACCCATGGTAGCCATGAACTCGATGCCGCAGCATGAGGTGGCAAATGGCAATGGCCATAAGGAATGCGAACGAGCCAAACCAATGACCTTATCTAAAGAGGTGGCAAAAAAACCAGATCCTTCGATACCTGGAGGCGCATCTACTATGTTGATTTCACTCATGTTTTTAAACAAAAAATGCTCATTCAAATAAAGAATGAGCAACAAATTTACAATATTTTAAAAGCAATTAGCCTAAGCTATTAGCATTTAGAACCGTTCTAAATAAATGAGTTTTTAGTCAGCAGTTTTTAGTTATCAGTTGTTAACTGAGAGCTGTAAACTGCTAATTGATTAAGCCCAATCCAAGGCTTTTTTCTTGATGATATAAATGAAACCCAATAGCAAGGTGCCCATGAAGATGAACATTTCGATGAGGCCGTTCCAGCCAAGCTCCTTAAAATTAACTGCCCATGGGTACATAAAAATTACCTCTACGTCGAACAGCACAAAAAGTATGGCTACTAGGAAATATTTGATAGAAAACGGCTGACGCGCATTGCCGATTACTTTGATACCGGCTTCAAATGTAGAAAGCTTGTCTTTGGTTTTACGTCGAGGGCCTAAAATGTGCGTTACAAACAATGTACCCACTACAAAACCCAAGGCTACGATAACCTGAAAAATAATAGGCAGAAAATCCTGTGCTGTACTTTGCGTTTCCATATCAATAATTTAAGGCAAAATTAAAATAAAAAGGCAGGATTACAAACCCTGCCTTTCGTTTATCTATTCAGAAAGAAACTTATTTCTTAATTGGAGCCTTCTTAGCCGGCGCAGGAGGCGCTGTCAATGACTTCAAGCTCTCTGTAGCATAGGCATTCTGAGGATCGATAGCTAAAGTCTTATTGAAATATTCTTTAGACTTTTCTTTATCCGAGCCAGAATAAAATGCACCTAACCAATTATAAGCTTCTACAAGACCTTTCATGTTGGTCGATGAAGTTGCCTTCTCCGGTTTTGTTACAGTTACCAATTGAATGTACTTTTCGTAGAAAGGAACCGCTAAACCAGTAGGGGTTTCGGCATTATCCATCAATTTATTGATACGGGCTTTGTACAACCAACCAATTTCTGTTTCAGGGGCTACACTTAGCATTCTTGAAAACGCGGTATCAGCCTCCACTAACATTTTCTTATCTGGATTTTTCTTTTCGCTATTAGCGATAGCATATGCAAAATAATCAGCACTACCTAACCAATAGTTATTCATTGCCATTGATGGATTTTTAGAATTCAAGCTAATTACTTTTCTATATACATCCGCTGCTT
The DNA here is from genome assembly GCF_016429155.1 of Pedobacter sp. ASV12. Taxonomy (GTDB): domain Bacteria; phylum Bacteroidota; class Bacteroidia; order Sphingobacteriales; family Sphingobacteriaceae; genus Pedobacter. Next base: position 50,072 of record NZ_JAELUC010000013.1, read on the forward strand.
GTTGATATTTTCTGCCTTCGAACAGTTTTTTGCCTACAGCCGCCAATTCCTCAACTTTTGTCGAATCAAGCTTAACAGCTTTTTCAATATTTAATACAGCCAAGCTGTCGTTTCCTGTTGCAGCATAAGCTTTCCCCAAATAAAGGTAGTCATCACCCAAGATACGCGACTCGTCTTGCTTGCGTGCAAACAATTCGTTCATATATTTTAAGCCTTGCTCATAGTTTTTATTTTCTATCGCCGAATAGCCACGCATACGGATTACCACAAACTCTTTTGGATTATTTGCCTCTGCATTCAACGTAGCTACTTCTTTTTCCAAAGTAACGAAGTCGCCGGCATACACCAAGAACTGTGCATAACGCAAACGAGATTCAAAAGATTTATCGGTCAAATCCAAGTACTTTCTCATGTTAGCTAGTGCTTCTGCTCTTTTTGCCTCTGCATTTTTCACATCGGCACGTGACCATTGCATTTCATTTTCGGCCAACTCACGGTAGGCTGGTCCGTAGTTAGGATCGCTTTCCGTTGCTTTTTTCAATTCGGTTTCTGCCTCAGGAAAGGCGAAAGCCATTTTATACATCCTGCCGATCTGTACGTGTGCACGGTTCAGGTTTGGATTAATATCTAAAGCCCTGAGGTACATCGGATAAGCCTCTGTGTTTTTAGTCTGCATGGCATAAAAATCGCCCAAAGCCAAAAAGGTTTCGGCATCTTTATCTTTCGCATCTAGTTCTTCTGCTTTTTGCAGGTTAGGCAAAGCGGCTGCATAATCAGGTTTTGCCTGATCGGTATAAGCCCTGCCGATTGCCAAATAGGTTTGGTAATCTTTAGTGCCCAGCTGCAAAGCTTTGTCGAAATTTGTTTTTGCTGACGTTGGGTTGCCCGATTTCAAATCGGCATGTCCCAAACCTACATAGTTTAGGGCGTATTTTGCATCGGCAGCGATACCTTTTGTAAACACTGCTCTAGCCGAATCGATATCGTCTGTCCGTAAATATACTTCACCAAGGTTAAAAAAGTTTTCGCCCTTTGTTCCTTGGGTGTTTACTAATGTCTTAAGCATCGCGCCCGCCTTTTGGTACTGTTCTGCATCCATGGCCTTCTTCGCATCGGCTAAACTCTGAGCAAATGAGGCAGTACCACCCATCATTACCAAACCTAAACTTAAGGTTATTGCTTTCTTGATCATTTTCATTGTCATCATTTGTTTTAAACTGAAATAAAATTTTCCTATGCCTTTATCTGGTTCTGCATTAAGAATATTATTTCCTTAGTTGAATATTAAAATTTAGTTCGTGTTCTTTATGTTTAATTCTCTCGGTGCTAATTTATGAGGACCTAGTCCTGATTTGAGTACAATTAACTGTCCACGTTGACTAGTTAACCAATTTGCAAATCCTGTGCCTAAACCATCACTGTACTCGGCATTAATGATGTAAACATTCCTTAAAAAAGGATATTTTGCGTTGATCAGGTTCTCCTGGATAGGTTTATAATACGAGTCGCTCCCCTTTTTTCCAAGCAAATTCTTCACGCCCATCATTTTAACTTGTGGCAAATATGCCAAAATATCTTTATTGTTCTCCAACAACCAATTCACGCCCACTACGCCAATGTAATCCTTGTGCTCGGCAATATACTTAATCACATCATTGTTCGACTGTAGGGTATATACGCCACTTTTGGGCAGTTCCTTAACCTTTGCCGAGTCGATAAAGTACCTGATCGTGCTGGAGTTGGCGTTATCAAACACCAGTTTTTTTCCTGATGTTGAAGTGCCCTTCATGATATCGAACACTTCGGCTGCGGTAATGTTCGTATCTATATTGGCGACATTCGTAATCAGGGCAATGCCATCAATTGCAAATCGGTCTGTATACACCGGAACCTGTCTTTGCTTGTAATAGTATTCTTCTTCTGGTTTAAGCATCCTCGACAAAACGATCATCTTTGTTTTGCCGTTCAGAAAATCAGGAAGGATCTGGTTCTCATTGCCCAAGGTAGTCGTCACAGTGGCATTCGGATAATCGCTTTTGAACACAAGAATCTGGTCGTCCAAAATTCTGGCAAAAGATGCATCAACCAGCAGCTTGGTGGTACCCGAAGTCCTGGTTTCCTTAACCGCGTCCTTTTTGTCCTTTCTGCGGCATGCGCCGAACAAAAGCACCAAAAGCACCAAGATCAAACTTATTCTTTTCATTTATACGGACTCTTTTTTATTGATTAAGCGGCTAAACCTGATGGCTGCATAAACAATCAAAACCACCCCAAAGGCGATCCGGTATTTTTGCGGAAACCTTTCCGGATCCAGGTTAATTAAATCGCCGAAAAAAATAACGACGATGCCTATACCCAAATAGATGAGCATCATGGTAAGCCCTAAAATAAACAGAAATCGCTGCTGAGGCGATTTCTGTTTAAAGTAATTCAGATTAAACATGTATGCTTATTGTTGTAAGCTAAATTTAATAGGAATGTTGTATTTTACACGCACTGGTTTACCGTTTTGCATACCTGGGTTCCAGCGTTTAGCCAGTCTTAATACCCTCAATGCTTCTTCATCGGTTCCGTAGCCTAATTTACGATCGATTTTAAGATCGGTTAATGAGCCGTCTTTCTCTACTGTAAATGAAACGAACACGTTACCTTGAATATTGTTCTCTGCTGCCATTGGCGGATATTTGATATTCGCGCCCAAGAAAGCATAGAACTTTTCGATACCGCCTGGATAGGTTGGCGGGTTCTCCATACTCACGAAGTTATAAACCGTGTTATCCTCTACCACTACCGCTTGTTTCGGACCTTCGCCTGCTGGTGCAATCTGAACGATTTCCGCAGTTGGATCTCCTTCGATTGTTTTTTGTCCAGGATCGGCTTTTTTCAAGTCTTCCAGTTTTGGTGGCTCCTCGTCTTTTACCTCGTTATCGGGTTTTACGATCGGAGGAGGGAATTTCACCTGATCTTGTTTCGGTGGAGGAGGCTCTACCGGTGGAGGTGTTTTCACTTCCGGATCGATCGGCGGCGGTGGCTGCACAATTACCTCTACCGCTTTTTCGGGAGGAGGTTCTGGCGCAAGGCCTTTGATTAAAGCGTAAATTCTTGGCCCCAAAAACAGCAATATGAATACTGTTGAGGCAATCAATAATGATTTGGTTGTATTCCAAGAATTTGTTTGGCGAAGCTCATAAGCTCCGTAAGCTTTATTCTTTTTGGCAAATACAATCTCAAGCCATTCTTTGTCAAATAAATCTATTTTTTTTCCAAACATTGTTCAAGTATTTTTATTATTCGCTAATTCTCGTTAAAGGATGCCCTTTGCTTTCATGAAAGCTATTTCAGCTTCAAGCAAGTGCTTAGGGTCGTCATCAATTGCCGGAGCACTGATGTTGGTTTTGGTTACATTGATTTCATCCATAATGTCTACAAAGTTTTTGTAGTTGGCACCCGAAGTCGGTTTTACCAAAATGATGATATCTCTGCCTGTCTTATCCTTTACTTCTTTTTTGTTTTTTAATAAAGATGCCCTGATGTCTGAAAATCCTTCGATAGTTGGCGCCGTGCTACCAGCTTTTCCCATATACCAAGCAATCCTATCGTTCTTTCCTAGAAGAATTGTCATGGTCTGAGATTCTCTCACCTCTAATCTATTTTCATCTTTCGCATCCTTATCTGGTTTTGCAATATCCATTGCAAGTGGCTTTGATAGCGAAGTGGTCAACATAAAGAAGGTAATCAATAAGAAAGCCAGATCCACCATCGCTGTCAAGTCAACCTTGGTCGATTGTTTCTTGCTTCTTACTTTGCCACCTTTTTTGCCACCCCCGCCGGAGGTATCTAATTCTGCCATAGCTCTTTTTTATTGTGCACCGGCTTCGGCCGATGTAATTAAACTAAATTTGTTGACTTTTTGCTCCTGAAGTACGTCTACGATCTTTTTGATCACCGGATATTCTTCTTTTGCGTCGCCCTTGATACTTACGCGCATCTCGGTTTGGTGCAATTCGGCCGTAGCTCTACGGGCTTGTTCAATCCATCTGAACAAATCGTTGTTTCTCGTACTGTCAACCGGAACACCTTGAAACTGCGCCTCGAATTTGGTACGCTCCTCGCCGTTCATTTTAATGAACTGCTTCAGGTTGCCGAAAGGTACGCCGAACGATGAAATCACACCAAAACGGTTGATTTCTTCTGGGGTGAACTTCATGCTGTACAATTCAGCCATTTTCTGCAAAGTCAGCATTTTCACGTCCTTACCGATAATCTCGACAAAAACCTTTCCTTTACCGATGCTCAAGATTGTCAAATCCTTATCTGGTACTTTAAACTGTACCGAGGAAGAAGGCGTCTTGATTTCCAGTGGGTCTGGCTGACGTGAAGTTGCCGTTAAAATAAAGAAAGTCAACAGCAGGAAGGCTACGTCGCACATGGCGGTCATATCTACTGCGGTACTCTTTCTTGGAACTTTTACTCTAGGCATAATATAAAAATTATAATATTTTAATTAATGATGTTAATTCTTCCGGTTTTCCATAAAGCCGGTAAAAAAAATTAAAATAATTCTTATTTATGGGTACTAGCGTAAGTTTGGATGATGCTGAAACCAGCTTCATCGATAGCATAAGTCAATTTATCGATTTTCGAAGTTAAGATGTTATACATGATGATCGCAAGCGTAGAAGTACTGATACCAGTAGCTGTATTGATCAATGCCTCAGAGATACCTGTTGCCAAAGCCGCTTGATCTGGAGCACCTGAGTTAGCCAAACCACCGAAGGCCTTGATCATACCTGTTACCGTACCCAATAGACCCATTAACGTACCTACTGATACCAAAGTAGCAATGATGGTTAGGTTTTGCTCCAACATTGGCATTTCCAATGAAGTAGCTTCTTCGATGTCTTTTTGGATAGCCAAGCATTTTTGATCGGTGTCCATGTTGGCCTCTACTTCCATCTCGCCATATTTTTTAAGACCAGACTTGATTACGTTTGCCACAGAACCTTCTTGTTTATCGCACTCTGCAGCTGCAGCTTGGATATTACCAGCGCTCAAAAGCGATTGGATTTTTTTAACGAAAGAATCCAAGCTTCCTTTACCTGTAGCTTTGCCAATAACAATTAAACGCTCAATTGAGAATACAAACACCATTAAAAGCATACCGATTAGGATAGGTACGATGAAACCACCTTTGTAAGCCATACCGCCATAGTTTCCTGGGTGTGGTAAAAAGCTGTGGGTATCATCATTGTAGAAAGCCAATGATACAGCACTGTTGTTTTTGGCCACATCAGGTGGAACATTGAAGTTTGAAGGCTTTCCTAATACAAAGATGAAAAGTGAAATACCGATAATAAGACAGATAGGGATTACCAGCGTTGCAAATAGATTAGATGCAGTTGAGCTCTCTTTTTTAACTGTTGTTGGTTTTGGTGCGTTTGCCATTTTTTTAGTTTTTTAGTTTTAGTACTTGTTTTTTAAACTTTAGATAAATTATTAAATCTTTTAGTAATACACACAACGCGTATCGACACTAATTGTTGCGTTAACAAATTTATAACTTTGATTTAAATTACAAATTAAATAATCGTTACACAATTAATTCGTTACGTTTTGCTATCCATCTTCACCAAGCGAACAGGGCATATAACTAAAAAAGATTGCCTATGGTTAGACAATCTTCCGCAATTAAAACTAAAAATTTAATTAAAAGCAAATTTTATGTAAAAAAAATACCTTAAACCACAGGCTCAACCACCTTGGGAAGCGCTTTTATGATGGCTTCATCAGCAAATTCCTCAAATTGCTTAAAGTTTTGCAAAAAGGCCGTAGCCAATTCGTTAGCCTTATGGTCATAAGCCTGCTTATCGTTCCAGGTATTGCGTGGGTTTAAGATTTCGGCTGGCACTTCCGGACAAGCATTTGGCATCAGCAAGCCAAAAACGGGATGTTCTACAAACTCGGCGTTGGCCAAACTGCCATTTAGTGCCGCGGTAATCATCGCCCTTGTGTAACCTAGCTTCATCCGTTGGCCAATACCGTAAGGTCCGCCGCTCCAGCCCGTATTCACCAGCCACACATTGACCTGATGCTTCTCCATCTTTTGGCCAAGCAGTTTGGCATACCGAGCCGGATGCAAAGGCAGAAATGCTTTGCCAAAGCAAGCCGAGAAAGTAAGCTGGGGTTCGGTAACCCCGGCCTCAGTACCCGCTACCTTGGCCGTATAGCCAGAAATAAAGTGGAACATGGCCTGCCCGGTAGTTAGCTTTGAAATAGGAGGCAACACGCCGAAAGCATCGGCAGTTAAAAAGAATATGTTCTTGGGCCCTTTAGCCACCGATGGCAATTGGGCATTGTCTATATAATGTATTGGATAGGCAACCCGTGTATTCTCTGTTTTCTCGATATTCGAAAAATCTACCTTGCGCGTACCCGGAAAGTAATTGGTGTTTTCGAGCAATGCTCCAAACTTGATGGCATTGAATATTTGAGGCTCCTTCTCGGCCGTAAGGTCTACGCACTTGGCATAGCAACCCCCTTCGAAATTAAATACGGCATCTTCGCTCCAGCCATGTTCGTCATCGCCAATGAGTGCCCTTTTTGGGTCGGCAGAAAGGGTAGTCTTACCAGTTCCTGACAGGCCAAAAAAGATGGCGGTATCTCCATCTGCACCTACATTAGCCGAGCAATGCATAGATAAAGTTTGCTTTTGTTGTGGCAAAACATAATTGAGCACAGAAAAAATACCCTTTTTAATTTCGCCAGTATAGGCCGTGCCACCAATAAGAATAATCTTTTTGGCAAAATTCAGGATCGAAAAATTGGCCTGCCTGGTTCCATCTGTAGCTGGATTGGCTTCGAAGGAAGGCGCAGCAATAATAGTCCATTCAGGCTGTGCAGGCGGCTCTTCCTGATCGTACCTTAAAAACAGGTTATTGGCAAACAAATTCTGGAAGGCATGTTCGGTAACCACCCTGATGCTGGTGCGGTAAGGCTTGCTGGCGCAGGCATAGGCATCGCGAACATAGATCTGCTTGGTGTTGAGGTGTGCCGTAAGACGGTTGAACAAAGAATCGAAATGCGCAGGGCTGATCTTGATATTGATATCGCCCCACCAAACCGTATCTTCGGTAACTTCATCGCAAACGATAAAACGATCTTTTGGCGAACGGCCAGTAAATTTTCCGGTATCCACTGCCAAAGCGCCGCTATCGGCCAGCGTACCCTCTCCATTCTTTAAAGCTTCCTGCACCAACTCTGCTACACTAAGCTGGTATTTAACTGTTTTGGCGTCTAATTTAAGATAGCTCAAATCAGGCTGCTGTACACTATTGTTGCTCATACATTTGGTTAATATGCTGCAAATCTAAACAGTTATTAACGCAAAAAACAACGCAATTTGGATAAAAATTTTACTTATTGTGGCAAATACACTAACAATTAAATAGCTAATTATCAGTTAATTAAAACCTAATTAACCGCCAGATTTTTTTACTTTGTAGCCTTCTTTTTGGAGTAGTAAAACGATCTTGTCGCGGAAGTCGCCCTGGATCAGCACTTCGCCATCTTTGGCACCTCCGCCAACCCCGCATTTGGTCTTCAGCATTTTGGCCAATATTTCCAGTTTTTCGTCGCTGCCCCTAAAACCGGTAACCAGGGTAACGGCCTTGCCCCCCCTGTTCTTACGGTCGAGCATTACCCTCAAATCTTGCTGGGCATTGGCTAATTCGCTGTTTTCCTCTGGCTCGTTGCTTTCAAAAACGAAAGACGGATCTGTGGAGTACATAATGCCTCCCAAATCGCTTAGTGTATTCTTCTTCGGCTTCATTTTTTCGATTCGCTACTTGGTAATGACATTCAAAGATAAAGGCAATATTTCAATATCGATGTCTTTGCCCATAAATGAGGGTTCGCCATCTAAATGGATTGCATCTTCTTTGCTTCTCCTGATTTTGATATGCTGCCCCCGGATAATTTCGACCATATCTGACCGATGGGTGCGCGCGCGCAACATGTGGTAGGCTAAGCGCGGAAGCTTATACAATGGAAACGGCTTGACGATACAAACATCTAAAAGACCATCGGTTATTGACGATGTGGGCGAAATGTAAACGTTATTGCCATATTGCGAAGAATTAGCGATGCTGATTACAAAGGCCTTGCGTGCATAGGTTTGGCCATCTATTTCTATTTCGTAGGCCTGCGCCTTATAAGAAGCCATTTCTTTAAGCCCCATTTCGATGTAACCTTTGAGGCCACGGCTTTTATTGCCGGCAAAAACGGCGCTGAGCTGGGCATCAAAACCCATTCCGGCCATGTTAAAGAAAGGCTTTCCGTTAAGTTTGGCTGTATCTATCTGTTTTACGTTAAGCGTATTGAGCAGCTGAATGGCTTTTTTGGTCTGCAAGGGTATCTTCAGGAAGCGCGCCAAACCATTTCCCGAACCCAAGGGAATGATCCCCAGCGTCTTGTCTGACTGAACTACCTTTGCCGCCACTTCGTTAATGGTACCGTCGCCACCAACGGCTACAATGACATCGAAATTCTTATTCGCCGCCTCTTCGGCCAATTCTGAGGCATGGCCTACATACTCGGTAAAACTGTAATTGGCATTGAACTTTGTCTTGTCCAGACAACGATCTACCAAAGCAGGTATCTTGAGTTTCTTTTTACCGCCCGAAATGGGATTAATGATGAATAAGATATTCGTTTTTAACAAATTGCTAGAATTAGGTTGGCACAAAATAATTGATATTTTTTGACTATTAATAATATATATAGTAATTTTGCAGCTGTTAAAAGTGGACTGATTTGCGATGCTATGCAAGTAGCGGGATTGCAACCACGTAAAAAAAAGTGCTAAAACCTTACTTCAATCGTTTTACCACCTGTTTACAGGACCATCAATCCATTTTACATAATAAGTTTATTTAAAAATTTAATTATTTAAAATGTCGTATTTATTTACATCAGAATCTGTATCTGAAGGGCACCCAGATAAAATCGCAGACCAAATCTCGGATGCGTTAATTGACAATTTCTTGGCATTCGACACAGAATCAAAGGTAGCTTGTGAAACGTTGGTTACCACTGGACAGGTAATTTTGGCCGGAGAGGTAAAATCTCAGACCTATTTGGATGTACAACAAATTGCAAGAGACGTGATCAAGAAAATTGGCTATACCAAAAGTGAATACATGTTTGAAGCCAATTCTTGCGGTATTTTATCGGCTATACACGAACAGTCTCAAGATATTAACCAAGGCGTAGACCGAAGCAACAAAGAAGAACAAGGTGCTGGCGACCAAGGTATGATGTTTGGCTATGCCACGAACGAAACCGACGACTATATGCCTTTGGCTTTGGATCTTTCGCACAAGTTGCTACAAGAGCTTGCTGCCTTGAGACGCGAAAACCAAGCAATCACTTACTTGCGTCCAGATGCAAAATCGCAGGTTACCTTAGAATATGATGACAACAATAAGCCAGTTCGTATTGATGCCATCGTAATTTCTACCCAACACGATGATTTTGACGAAGAAGGCAAGATGTTGGCCAAAATCAAACAGGATTTGGTCAGCATCCTTATTCCAAGGATTATCAAAAAATATCCGCAGTATGCGCACTTGTTCAACGACAACATCCAATACCACATTAACCCAACGGGCAAATTTGTAATTGGCGGCCCGCATGGCGATACTGGCCTAACCGGAAGAAAAATCATTGTTGATACTTACGGAGGCAAAGGGGCGCACGGCGGTGGTGCCTTCTCGGGCAAAGACCCAAGCAAGGTAGACAGAAGCGCGGCTTATGCTACGCGCCACATTGCCAAAAACCTGGTAGCTGCGGGTGTAGCCAGCGAAGTTTTGGTTCAGGTATCTTATGCTATCGGTGTAGCTCAGCCTATGGGCATCTACATCAATACTTATGGCACCAGCAAAGTGAATAAAACAGACGGGGAGATTGCCAAGATCGTTGAAGGCATTTTTGATATGCGTCCTTATTTTATTGAGCAACGCCTAAAATTGAGGAATCCGATTTATAGCGAAACCGCCGCCTACGGACATATGGGCCGTAAGCCTGAAACGGTAACCAAAACCTTCAAATCGCCAAACGGTGAAGAAAAAAAGGTTACGGTTGAATTGTTTACTTGGGAGAAACTCGATTTTGTTGACCAAGTTAAAGCTGCTTTCGGCTTATAAACACAAAAAGGGGCTAAAAAATAGCCCCTTTTTTTATACCATCTTTTTCATTAAATGGGAACGTCATTGCAAGGCCTTCCTTGATCGGGGTCGAAACAAACTGGGGCTGAGCCAAAATCACGACAGGCATAGCCCGAACAGCAACCAAATGCGTACGCATCAGGATTGTGCCCATTAGGTGCGCACCTTTCAATAGGTCCACCACCCCAAATTTTCTTCATTTCAGCTTTGCTGATTAGGTTATTTTTCCTCATAATTTCATGGTTTTATAAGTTAAATAACTAATATACAACTATTTCAACTTTGTTGCGTATTCACCTAACCCTATTTTTAGCTATACTTTAGCTACAACAGTTACTCTCACTAGTTAATTGTTGTAGTTAAAGACGATCCATTTGAAACTCGATTTTGTTGACCAAGTTAAAACCGCTTTCGGTTTATAGTGGAAGCCTCCGGAGTTAAATCGGGGGCTTTTTGTTTTTGTTCAATATTTTATCAACCGAACTAAAGCCGAAGCGAATCGCTTATCTTTAAAATAGCCTCTTAACCAAAGGTTACAATCGTCCTTACTTTTAACCAAAAAATTAAATCATGAAAAAGACCCTAAATCTGGGCAAAGCCCTAAGCAAAGCTGAACAAAAATCTATTCTTGGCGGCGGCAACGAATTTGTTGTAATCCAATGCAGCAATGGAGCCGTAGTTTGCATCTCTTGCGACGAAGGCGATGACTGTGGCGCCATAGCCGATGCGGCTTGCGCTGCAGCCGGCAACAGCGAAAGTTGAGTCCAACTCCATCCTTAAATCAGAACCGGCATGTAGAAGCAGTGCCGGTTCTGTTGTTTCAGCTACATTCCGTTTGCTTTCATAAAAGCACGTTCTTGCGCCAAAACGTTCCTGTCGTCTATAAAATAAGACTTCACATCGGCGACGTGCATTTCATCGATCACATCTACAAAGTTTTTATAGTTGGCCGAAGGGGTAGGCTTAATGACCACGACCATAAACTTCGATGCATCATGCTGATGCTGCTGGGCTACCTGTTGCTTGCCTTGCAAAATATATTTTTGAATAGTAGCCAGGCTTGCGGTATGCATAATCGCTTTAGATGCTTCGCCCATGTAATAAACCGCTTGGTTATTTTTGCCCAAAAGAATGGTCATGGTTCGCGATTGTGCCAGGGTAATCGGCTCATTACTATCAACCGGCTTTACAATTTCCATCGCTTTCATTTTAGCCAGGGAAGTAGTGAGCATAAAAAAAGTAATCAGCAGAAATGCCAGGTCGACCATGGCCGTTAGGTCTACATTTGGGGCTTGTGTTTGGGTTCTTCCTTTTACGGCCTTGCCGTTTTGTGGAGCAGTAAGTGTTGCCATATCTTGTTTAGTTTTAAACAGGATGACAGCCTGGCAAAAATTGCATAAAAAAAGCGGCTAAAAAATTAGCCGCCTTTCTAAGTATCATTTTTGGGTTATTTAATGGCTTCAATCACGCCACACCCTACCCGAGGCCCCGAATTACCAGTTGGCTGGGTAGTATAATCGTCGGTACCACCATGTACAATGATTCCACGGCCAATGATATTCTTCACATCACCTTCTTTTACGCTCCATCTATCTGCTGTCTCTTATACACATCTAAAATGGGGGGGGGGGGGGGGGGGGGGGGGGGGGGGGGGGGGGGGGGGGGGGGGGGGG
>NZ_JAELUC010000140.1 GCF_016429155.1 Pedobacter sp. ASV12
CCCCCCCCCCCCCCCCCCCCCCCCCCCCCCCCCCCCCCCCCCCCCCCCCCTTTTTAGATGTGTATAAGAGACAGGTATAACTTTCGGTAGCGCGTGGTTCGCATAAATTTCTCAACGATTGTTCTTGGTCAAATCTGTTCACAGAGCAGCTACATCCATTGGTTCCTAATATAGCTGTTTATAAGCACAGGCTGCATAAATTCCTATGACAAGGAATATCTGGTTTTCTCCAGAGAGTCAATTGCTTATCCTCATCTTGTTTATTTCTTTGGTGCTATTTTTCAGAAAATCAAGGATGGGGGTGCATCAAATGAAAAAAGCCACTCTTTTGGAGTAGCTTTAAGCGAACCGGATGGTTTTTTTATGTGATCCCGCTGGGACTCGAACCCAGGACCACTACATTAAAAGTGTAATGCTCTACCAACTGAGCTACGGAATCATTCCTTTTGTTTAAGGAGGGGCAAATATAGAAATTAAAACAAAACCCTCCAACTATTTTTCATAAAAATACGAAATCAGTTGATTGTGAGCACAATAATCTACGGATTGCTTAGGGTTTTCTTGGCTAAAATATAGCCCTGTGCATCATAAATCACCAATAAAGCTTCGGCTTTAGGTTCAATGGGCAATTTTACCTTTTCGCTTTTCTCCAGTAATCGGGTAAAATAGGGAATGTGTCCATAAAAATCCGTTGCTGTTTTTTGCTCTTTGGCATAAAATAGGGCTACCTGTATAGGAACTCCGAATGTGTTTTGGTAGGCAATGCCGTGCGGGTCAACAGGTCTTTGCTGGTTGTTAAGTAGGTAGAAATCAACGGCTCCGTATTTCTTGTTGTCGGTTAAATCGCTTTGGCTGAGCAAAGTGTAGGTTGAAGGACTATATTTTCGGTAAAGGTTAAGGTGCGTTTGGCTAATGGTAAGCGGATCGATATGGTATTTTTCCTTGAAAACGGTGGCCATCCACTTTTTGCCCCAGGCAGTGGGTTTTTCTAATAAATGGTCTATTCCCACCAATACCAAGACCTTGGCTTTGGGGTCGATGGCCAAAGTGCGCCTGTACAGCTGGTCGGCTTGGCCAATTTCGCGGTCCATTTTATCGTCGGTATTCTCATAGGCCACCAGCTTGAAACCAAGTTTTATCGCTTCGCGCAACAGATTGCCATAATTTTGCTCGCGCGTATAAAATCCGGTATTTAAGGTCGGGAATGCACCCTGATTATTCAATAGGCTGTCGTTGGGAGCTTCCAAGGCTTCGAGCGCCAAATAGGTATAGCCAAGTGATTTTAACCGGGGAAGCAGTTCGGTAACCAATAAACGGTGCTGTGGGTAGTAATGGTTTTCGTTGATCATGAGTACCTGCGCCTGTTGCGCTTCGGCAAGCATACGGTCGATGGCCTCGTTGTTAGGCACACCGTGTGCTTTTATGTTGTTCACAACCGTGTCGTTAGGCTTAAAATTGGATTCCTGCAAGCCAATCAAATCATCATATTGCTTGTTGGGAAGCAACAAAGAAGCAAAAGTCAGTTGCATCTGCAGTTCAAGGCTATTACCTTGTTTTTGAGGCAGGGGATATTGTTGTATTTCGCACAATGTCTTGTAAAACTGGTTATTGTTCATCGATGCCGAAACGATATCCATCACCGAACTGGTGCCTAACTGATAATTATCTCCCCATTTCATCGATCGGGCCATGGCAGTTAAATCGGCCTCCATCGGCGCAACAGCCCTTATGCTATCGGTTCTGCCTATAAAATGGAGCTGATAGCCGTTAAGCAGGGTATCTATGATTTTGGAGTAGCCTCTTTGCGCAGGTTCCTTGGCGTTTCCTATGGATACCGCAAATTCATAAGGAGGTGTTGAAGTTGTTCCGAGCCATAGAATCTCATTGGTAGTTTTAAGCCGGCTTTTTTGCCAGGCAACTTGGAAAGAGCGCTTATCTGTGCTGTACCTGATGTCGGCAGGCGAGGTGAGGTGAAGCTTCAAAGAATCGTTTAAAACATGGATGTTGAAGTTTCGTTGGTAGCGATTGTAGGCATAGTTCTTGTTCACTTTAGGCGAGCAGGAAGCCAGCAGGACCAAGACAATAACTAGCGCATTGCAAACCTTTGATTTTAATAGGTCGGGCATAAAGTTCAAATTAACGAACTACGAATTTAGTTGATTTGTTCCTGAAATCGAAATCGTTTTTTATATCATAAGGCAAATTCCAAAATTTCGCATACTATTTTCGATAGGTCGTTGGCATCGGTATTGCAAAAAACAATGAGCACTTGCCCGCTTTCCGGCAATTGCAGATAGGTGGCATTATAACCCATGATGTTTCCTTTGCGTTCGATGACTTTTATTTTTTTGTCGCCGATGTTAAGCGTTTTGAGGTAGCCACCTGGTGTAACTTCTTCGCTTTTGGTACCTTGTCCTGTTTTAAGGCTTGGCTGGTAAAGCAGGACCAAAGAGCTTGGGTTCAGGATTTTCCCGGCTGCTAAGGCGCGATTGAGCTTTAACAATTCAATAGGTGTGGTGAAAAGAGCTCCTGCACCGGCATAGTTTTCTAAAAAGAGCGGATCATCATTTTCTAGCGGATCTTTGACTTTTTCATTGCCAAAAGAATAGTTATGGTAGCCATAAGCCAAGTTTTGAATAACCGAATCCCTTTTCACTACGCCGGTTTGTTGCAGCTGCAAGGGCTTGATGATAAAATCTGTTAGCAAGGTTGTCCATTTTTTGCCACTTACCTGCTCCATAATGGCCGTTAACAGGATGAAATTTACATTGTTGTAGCGATAAGTAGTTCCTGGTGTACTACGCAGGGTATCAGCGATGCGCTTTTGAATAAAATCCTTGGCATTGAGCTGTAGGGTATAATCGGCAATCTTTTCGTTGGGCAACCCTGCGGTATGAACCAGTAATTGTCTGATGGTTATCTTCTTGTTGTTTTTGGGTAAAAGATTGGGTGTGTAGTTGAAAATAGGACTGTCTAAGTGCAACTTGCCAAGCTCTTGAAGCTTGAGAATAAGTATGGCCGTGTATAACTTTGTAATGGAGGCCACTGGAAATTTGGTGTTTGCCGCAACGGGGACGCTAAATTGCCGGTTGGCCAATCCAAACTGGCGCTGATAAATGATTTTACCGTTTTTGGCAAGGAGTACTGTGCCATCAAAACGGTCCTTTTGCTGGTATTTTAGCAACAGTTCGTCTATTTTTTGCGTAGCGTTTTGCGCGTAACCCGGTAAGGAGAATGAAATGGAAAGGAAAAGCAAAAGTAAAAGTCGTTTCATAGCTGTTTATTTTGGTTGATGTACAAAAGACAGCCTGTATTTGCAAATGTTGCAATGGCTAGAGCTTTTTGCCGAAAATTAAACTTCCATGTCAATGACTTGTTGCCAAGCATGCAAAAGCCCCGTAACAATACGAGGCTTTTTAGTTTGGAAAGCTCTTTATTTGGTTTGGCCTAAAGTTTCGAACAAAGCTTTGTAAAAGAGTTCTTCCTGTTCGAACATGGCAAAATGCCCTGCTCTAGCTATCCAGTGCACCTTAACCGAAGGGTTGATCAACTGATATTCGTAAGCCATGAAAGCCAAAGGGTCTTGTCGGCCACAAATAATAGTGATTGGTTTCCTGAATTTTTTAACCGCTTCGGTCAGGTCTATCTTGTTTACGGAGCTCATCATCAGGTTCATGGTTGTAGTATTGATCTTTCCGGTGGCCACCCTGGCAAAAGTCTGGTCAAATTTACTTTTGTCGTACAAAAGCGTACCATTGCTGAATTTCCTGAATAAGGCCTCGTCGTCTTTGGTAATGGTACCTTTGGCTGCCTTTTCGTCGAGCTCGTTTAAAGCCTTGGTATCTAGCAATCCCATTCTAGCCTCTTTGTTATCGCCATAGGTAGCCATTTGATCGCCAGTGCCATTAAAAGGGGCAGGGCCAGTTAAAATCAACTGGCTAACACGATTTGGATATTTAGCGCCGTAGTACATGGCCAGAAAACTGCCGTAACTGTGTCCGTAAACTGTGGCTTCTTTCAGGTGTAGGTGGTCTAAAATAAGATTGAGGTCGTTGGCGGCCAGTTCCATGTTGAGGCTTTCCTTGTTCAGTTTGGCGGGCATAGATCTGCCTGTTCCTCTTTGTTCAACCAAGATGGCCTGGTACGACTGTCCAACGCGAATAGCCACTTCTTCTTGTTGCTGGTAGGAGATGCCTGGCCCCCCGGTTAAAATAATGACTGGTTTTCCCTTGCCGTAAAGGTGGAAAAACAAATAGCCTCCGTTAAAAGCAATAGAATCGATCTGTTGGGCATGGGCAATACTGATAAAAAGCAGGCTGATGATGATCAAAAAATAACGTTTCATAATCGGGATTTGGTTTTGAATTTGGTCAAAGTACCGGCTATTTTGATCGCTAAACAATAGCCTTTCGATGTAATCAGGGCTATTTTCGACACAATCTTCTGGTCATAAATTTCGTCGATGAAAAAGTGATTTCGTCGGTGGACCTGCTGAAAGTGGAGCACAAATTAGATAAACTTGCAACATGAAAAACCGATTTGCTCTTATTTACGAACTGCTCATTTGGCTGTTGTACGTCTGTCTCTATAAATACAGCTATTTTTTAGACCAAACCACGGTCAATCATGGTTCGGCCAACTGGTTTCCGCATTTACAGCTTGTTTTTTTTGCCTTGCTGATGACGGTCTACATCATCCCTTTTTACAAGTGGATAGCGCCTCGCTTGCTCAGCAAGAAAAAATACGCCTGGTTTTTGATCGCTCTAATCGTTTATTTTGGCTTAGTTGGCAAACTGGGTAATTGGTTGGTCACTTTTCTTTTTCATTACCTCAATACCGATACCAGTCTGGCGCCGTTTTATCAGAAGATGTACGAGATTGCCTCCTTGCGCATGCATAGTTTTGGCGGTTGGGATCCCTGTCTCTTATACACATCTGACGCTGCCGACGAACCACGACAAAAAAGGGTGGGGTGGGGGGGGGGGGGGGGGGGGGGGGGGGGGGGGGGGGGGGGGGGGGGGGGGGGGGGGGGGGGGGGGGGGGGGGGGGGGGGGGGGGGGGGGGGGGGGGGGGG
>NZ_JAELUC010000141.1 GCF_016429155.1 Pedobacter sp. ASV12
CCCCCCCCCCCCCCCCCCCCCCCCCCCCCCCCCCCCCCCCCCCCCCCCCCCCCCCCCCCCCCCCCCCCCCCCCCCCCCCCCCCCCCCCCCCCCCCCCCCCCTTTTTTTACTCGGCCACCACCCACCTCTACCCACGCATGTCGTGGTTCGTCGGCAGCGTCAGATGTGTATAAGAGACAGAGTTTAGACTCTCTTTGCGCTCGAAAAAAAAAGCATGATTTTCTGCCTTCCAACTGGCCAAAGTATAGAAGGGTTTCACCGACGGATTCGTAGGGAATTTATTTTTTAATATTCCTGTTCTTTTTTTTAATTCAAAACCAGACCTGAAGATAATATATCGCAGCCCCATGTTTCTTACCAACTGAACAATCTTTTTAATTTTCCCCATTGCCATTCTATGACTTAGAAATGTCCATTAAATGCGCTACGATTCTTTCGGCGGTTTTACCATCCCATAATGTCGGAATGCCACCTTTTTTCCACTCGCCTTTAAATAATCTTTCGAAAGCAGGTTGTATCGCCTTTGGATTTGTACCTATTAATTCATTTGTTCCGATGGTTATGGTTTCCGGACGCTCTGTATTATTACGAAGTGTAATACATGGCACTCCCATTACTGTTGTTTCTTCGGTAATGCCTCCAGAGTCTGTTACGACTAATTTTGCCCGTTCTACCAAATAATTAAATTCAAGATAGCTAAGAGGTTCGACAAAATACAAGTTTGGCGCCTCTATGCCTAATCCTCGCAGGTTTTTTGCTGTACGAGGATGCACAGGAAATACAATAGGCACTCCATTACTATGATTAATGATTTCGGTCATTAATTCTTTTAATTGCTGTTCTTGATCTACATTTGCAGGCCTATGCAATGTGAGAACGATATAGTTTTTCGCTGTAAGTTTCGCCTCTTCCCAAATGGAAGGTTCTATAAATCGACTTCTGTTTTTCAACAGGGTATCGATCATGGTATTGCCTACAAAGAAAATGCGTTTTTTTTCTACACCAGCCTCTTCCAAATTGGCATTAGCAATTTCTGAGGTAGTAAAGAAATAATTGGTTATGCTATCGGTTACCAGCCTGTTAATCTCTTCTGGCATGGTCCAATCACCTGAACGTATACCTGCTTCTACATGGGCAACAGGGGTTTTTAGTTTTTGAGCTGTAATGGCACAGGCCATTGTTGAGGTTACATCTCCCACTACTAACACTAAATCTGTAGGGTTTGCCAGCAGCTCCTGCTCAAACCTGATCATGATTGCCCCGGTCTGTTCTGCCTGCGATCCGCCCCCGGCTTCTAAGTTTGCATGTGGCTCTGGAATTTCCAATTGCTCAAAAAAGTCTCCCGACATTTTTTTATCAAAATGCTGACCTGTATGCACTAATCGGAAATCGATATCATTTCCTTTGCTTTTTGCCCTTTGTATAGCATGTATAATTGGGGCTATCTTCATGAAGTTTGGACGGGCCCCTGCAATTATCGTTATTAACATGAGTTATTGATTTAAATGATATCTATCCACTTTCCTTCCTTAAGGCTGCTTATAGCCGCAAAAGAGGCCTTGGTTGTATTGATAAGCTCATCAAAAGGAATTAACGCTTCGCCCCCATTTTTTACACGATCTATTAAGAGCTGGAATTGATTCTTATGTCCCTTATCTAAACTTGTCTTCAATTTAGAAAAGCCCTTAAAACCATAGCCTGTGGTTATCCTAAAGTTATCGATGATGGCCGTCCTTTCTTGGGTATAAACTTCAATACGTTCTTTGGCATATGCCTTTGATCCGTTTGCAAAATAATTGATTACACCCGTAGAGCCATTCTCATATTTAAGCAGAATAGAAGCATTGTCTGTATTTTCATTAGGATTAACTCCCATGGCATTCATACAAACTGACTTGACCTTACTTCCTGTAAAATAAGTAATGAGATCGATAAAATGGCAAGCTTCTCCAATAATCCTTCCACCGCCTACATTCATATCGTGTACCCAAACGTTGTCTGGAATAAATCCGGCGTTCATGGTTGCAATTACATTGATCGGCGCATTGCCAATGATGTTTTTAACCTTAACCGAATGAGGCGAGAAGCGCCTGTTAAAGCCTATGGTAAGGGTACTGTGTCCCGAAGCATTTTGTTTAGCAGCAATAATGCCGTTCAACTGATCGTTGTTAAGTGCCAAGGGCTTTTCTACAAACACATGCTTATTAGCTTGCAATACTTCTTGCGCCATGGCCGCATGCTTATCATGCCTCGTTGTAATCAATACGAGATCAACCTCGTCATCTTTTAAAATTTCCCGATAATTGGTGGTAGACAATGCAAAACCGTATTTTTTGGCTAGTGCAGTACCACTAACTCCGCCCGCACTGGCAATGTATTTATAACCTGCTCCGCTATTTTTCAAAGCCGGCAACATCGTCATCTTCGTGAAATTACCTGAGCCAATAATACCAATTATTCCCTTTGACCCTTTGAAGCTTGAATTTGTAATCGCTACGGTTTCGCTTGGGTTTAGATTAGTATCTTCATTGTATTTCAAAATCGAGGCGATTGACCTCCTACTGCCAATATCGCCATAGATGACATTAAAATCAGCTAGTGGAACAAGCTCGGTAATCATTTCCCTTACTAATAGTTTATGGGAAGAAATGGCTTGCAGTATGGCTTCAAAGTTTCTCTTTTCTGTCCACCTTACAAAAGGCAACGGATAGTCTTGCCCCCTTTGTTCATAATTTTCATCGTATCTCCCTGGTCCGTAAGAACAAGAAACCTGAAAGCTAAGCTCTTTTTCGTAGAATTCCGCCCTGCTTAAATTTAGGCCAATAACCCCCACCAAAATAATCCTGCCACGCTTTCTGCTCATTTTCGCGGCTTGTGAAATAATCTCATCAGTTTTGGCTGATGCCGTAATAATTACTCCATCGCAACCGATACCCTGTGTTTGGGCTTCTACAAACTTTATTGGATCGCCATTTTTTGGGTTAAATGGAATAACACCCCACTTTTTGCTAAGGCTTAATTTTTCTTCATCTATATCAACACCAACTACTTTACAACCATTTGCGATTAATAGTTGAGCGGTGATTAAACCGATCAACCCCATGCCAATCACAACCACCGTTTCTCCCAGCGTAGGATTAAGCAGCCTAATGCCTTGCAACCCTATGGAGCCTATCACTGTAAATGTTGCTTCTTCATCACTTACATTATCGGGAATATGGGCCACTAGATTTTTGGGAATCGACACAAATTCGGCATGTTGACCATTCGAGGCCACACGATCGCCAACTTTAAACTCATTAACGCCTTCGCCAACGGCAATTACCCGGCCTACATTGCAATAGCCCAAAGGAAGTGGCTCGCCCAACTTATTGAATACAGCTTCTAAAGTAGGCATTAATCCATCCGTTTTGATCTTGTCTAAAACCTGCTTTACTTTATCTGGCTGCTGGCGGGCCTTCGACAATAGATTTGATTTGCCAAATTCCACCAGCATTCGTTCTGTACCCAGCGAAACTAGTGAGCGCGTTGTCTGGATTAAGACCGCACCTTTCCTTACTTGTGGTGCTGGAATTTCTTCCAGTATGGTTTCGCCTGTTTTGAATGATTGTATAATTTGTTTCATTACTTTTTTGCAGCTATAAATTGTGAATGCCATGAGTCGATTGCCAAAAGGCTCCAAATTGTATAGGATGCATCGATTTTTCCCTTTTTGTTTTTATCAATCAGCTCATGTATAGAATCGGCGTTAAATATTCCTATCCTGTTAATATTTTCTCTAGAAAGCCTATTTTGAATCATTTCATCCATATCTTCCGTAATCCATTTTCTTACCGGAGCTCCAAAACCCGCTTTTGAACGATAGATTACTTCGTGCGGAAGATATCTTTCTGCAACTTTTTTCAATAAATATTTAGCCGTCTTACCCTTTAGTTTTAAACTGGGCGGAATTTTAGTGCTAAATTTTACAAGCTCCACATCTAGAAATGGTACCCTGGTTTCAACCCCGGTTGCCATGCTTAGTTTATCGGTATAGTTTAAATTATGATCTACCAAGAACGTTTTCATTTCCCAATATAACATCTTATTCAGATTCGAATGTTCGTTCGGAATACGGTTTAAAAGGTCTAATAAATAGCGTTCTGGCCTAAATGTGCCGATTTCGGCTTGGGCCTTTTTATTGAAAAGTGATCGGTTAATCTCCCAAGGGATCCAACTAAAATATCCAACCATTCTTTGAAGAATGGTCTTATCGATATTTTCTAATGCTTTTTTTATTCTCCTGTTTACCGTTACATTAGCGTTCAATTTTGATGCCCCTTTCTTCAAAAGCTTACCCAGCCATCTTGGAATAAAGCGGTAATATCGCTCAAACTTTAAAGTCATGTGTCTACGATAGCCTGAAAAAAGATCATCGCCAGCTGTACCGCCCAAAAGCACTTTATAGCCCATGTTCCTAGCCTCTCTGCAGATATTCAAAACATTTAGGGGGGCGGCATCAGCCTGTGGCTCATCCAAATGGTAAATCATTTTATCAAAATCTCTGACTATTTCAATGTCAGCCTTAACAATATTGAGTTTTACCTGGAGATGATCTGCAACAATTTTTGCATATTTTAAATCACTGGAAAATCCTTCAGAGCTAGCAATCTCTTCCGAATCAATAGTAAAGCAATTAATTTCCTGATTGGGGTTTAACTTTCGACCATAGGCAACGATTAAACTAGAATCAACTCCGCCCGATAAAAAATACCCTACCGGCACATCTGAAAGCAATTGTCTTTCTACTGCCTTCTCGAGTAACTGATCAAGTTCATCGATCAATTCTTTCTCGGTTTTATTAGAATAAATACCGTCAAAAGGTATATCGTAATATTTACTTATGGTTAGCGAGGCAATGTCATTCGTATTTACTTTGATATAATGGCCTGGCAATAATTTTTTCACCTCTTTAAAAGGGGTTTGCTCTCCAGGTGCTGTCTCTTATACACATCTAAAAGGGGGGGGGGGGGGGGGGGGGGGGGGGGGGGGGGGGGGGGGGGGGG
>NZ_JAELUC010000142.1 GCF_016429155.1 Pedobacter sp. ASV12
CCCCCCCCCCCCCCCCCCCCCCCCCCCCCCCCTTTTTCAAGCAGAAGACGGCATACGCGATCATGAGTACTGTCTCGTGGGCTCGGAGATGTGTATAAGAGACAGCTATTGGGCTTGTTTGCCCTGTCTACTTTCATGGCCAAAAGAAGGACCAAGGAAATTGCCATCCGGAAGATTTTGGGGGCTTCAGATCTGCAGATCGTGAACATGCTGAACCGTTCTTTCCTGATTTTGGTATTGGCGGCCAACCTAGTCAGCTGGCCAATAGGCTATATTTTTACCAATAACTGGCTTTCTGGTTTTGCCTATAGGATAGACATGCCAATTTGGCCATTTGTCATCGCCACTTTATCATCGGTGATCATTGCGGTGCTTACCATTAGCATACAGGCCCGCAAAGCTGCGGTGAACAATCCGGTCGATGCATTGAAGTATGAGTAAAAGGTAGAAGGTAGAGGGGTAAAAGGCGTAGGGTTAAAGCGCCAAAAGACCTTCCGCCTTCCACCTCACAACCTTTAACCTTAAAAGAATGTTTAAAATCAATCTAAAAATTGCCCTCCGCAACCTTTGGAAAAACAAGGGCTATACCGCCATCAATATATTGGGCTTGGCAGCAGGTTTGGCGGGTTTCGTCATTATTCTGCTCTATATTGCCAAAGAAACGGGCTACGACAAATGGGACCCTGCCTTGAAAAGAACCTATATTGTAGCTGCGGATTTTACGAAAAACGGCGCAGAGAACAAAGGCACCAAAATCAAGGGCTTGCTGGCCAAGGTAATCAGGGAGCAGATTAGCGAAGCCGAAATCGTGTCGATAGGAAATATTACGGGAAGATTTGATGTCAAAATTGAAAAAGACGGCAAAACAATCAACGAACTGCTTCCTTCAGCCAGTGTAGACAGTAGCTTTTTCAGCTTGTATCCGCTTAAAGCCATTTATGGCCGAATGGAGGATATCTATACCGATAAAGACGCCATCGCCATTAGCGCTACAGCGGCCCATAAGCTGTTTGGTAATGCCGATCCGATTAATCAGGTTGTGGTTCAGAACAGGGGCGTCAATTTTCCTCCGGGCAAATTGGTAGTCAAGGCCGTATGGGACGATAAAAGGCAGGCATCGGTTTTCGGTTTAGACCTGCTGTATCAGGAAGATTTCAAGCAATATGGCAATCAGCTGCTCAATACCCCGTTTACCACCTTATTCAGGTTAAAGGAAAATGTAGATCAGCAAAAGGCTTTGAAAAAAATAAATGATGCCTATATTGTTGAACTCGCTAAATACATGGCCCAAAACAGCGATGCCAATTTTAAACCGTCGCAGCAGGCAGCGTTGAGGATTTTGAAGGAAAAGGAAGGCATTACGGCCATCAAATTGATCACAGAGCCGATCTCAAGCCTTAACCTCAGTACTTTTTATTCGGCCAATGCCAAGCAAACCACCATTTATATCCTCTTTGCCCTCGCTTCTTTCTTAATAATCATTTCCTGCATCAATTACACCAACCTCGCATTGGTTATGGCGCAGGCAAGAGCCAAGGAAGTGGGGGTTAAAAAAGTATTGGGCGCTTTTAAGTGGAGTTTAATTAAGCAGTTTTTTACCGAAACGGCTATTCAATGCACCATTGCCTTTTTATTGGCACTCATTTTTGCAGAGTTGCTGTTGCCACAGGTCAACCGGCTGCTTGCAGATAACCTGGAACTGTTCAAGTCTTTTGATGTTTGGCTCATTTTGGGGCAGGCCCTGCTCATCTTATTGGTCATTATGTTGTTGGCAGGCGCCTATCCGGCGTTTATCCTGGCTGGTTTCCGTCCGGTTAAGGTATTGAAGGGCAATTTTAGTACGGCCACACACATTGGCAACCTGAGAAGGGTACTGGTGGTTGTGCAGTTTACCATTGCCATTGCACTGGTGATCAGTTTTGGGGTGATTTTCGCCCAGCTCAACTTTATGAAGCAAAAAGACTTGGGATTGAAATCCGATCATTTGTTGTCGTTTAGGATTGCAAAATACACAAACCGGATATTGCCTCCCGCACATTTCGAATCGATTAAAAACAGGCTCTTGGCCATCAAGGGCGTGGAAGACGTAACCAGGTCGACCGAACAGCCGATCAACGATTCGGGTTTTGAAGATAATGTGCGCTATCACAATACCACAATCAGTGCCGAATCCAGATACGTAGATCCTAATTATTTAACGGTACTTGGTGCAAAATTAGCGCAAGGCAGAAATTTTTCATACCCATTGCTGGGTACCGATTCGCTGCAAAGCCTCGTGGTAAACGAAACAGCTTTCCGAAAACTGGGATTGGACAAGATCAACAGCCAGGTGGCTATTGAAGGCGATGACGAAGCTAAAAAATTCAACGTTATTGGTGTGGTTAAAGATATTCAGGTTTACGGGTTTGATCAGCCGATTATGCCAACCATTTACCTGGTGAGCGATTATAAGTTTCATTGGCGCACCAATGTGATTGTTCGTTTAAGCACGCATGATTTGGCGCAAACCACTGCGGCTATAAAGGAGCTTTGGAAGGAAATAGAGCCCGGAGCAGAAATTAAACCTGTTTTTGTGGATGAGGTTTTTGCAAAGATGAACAGCAGCTATGAGGTAAGCCAGAAAATCATCTTCTTTTTTGGTATGGTTACCTTGCTGATTTCTGTTTTTGGATTGATCGGCTTTGCCGCCTACACGGCAAAAATAAGGCTCAGGGAAATTGCGGTAAGGCGCATCCTTGGCGCATCCACCGGTTCGCTGCTTCAGTTGCTGAACAAGGATTTTGTAAAACTGGTACTAATTGCTAGCCTGTTGGCCGATGTTTTGGCCTATATTTATATGAAAAAGTGGTTTGCCGGCTTTGCCTATAGGATAGACATGCCTTACCTGATCTTTGTTTTGGTCAATACAGCCATTGTACTGATTACCATACTGACAGTAAGTGTTCAAAGCCTAAAAGCAGTAAAGTCAAAACCAGTTGATGCACTGAAATACGAGTAGTTGCAAAAGATAGAGCAGCAACGGCCTAGGCATTATTTATCCAGTCAGCTGCTTATGCAATTTAAACATCCAATATGTTCAAACTGAACCTGAAAATCGCTTTCCGGAACCTGGTTAAAAACAAGGTCTATACCCTAGTCAATGTAATGGGACTGGCCTTGGGTCTGGCCGGTTTTATCTTCGTATTGCTTTATGTAAACCACGAAAAAAGCTACGACCACTGGGATCCTCAACTGAAAAAAGTGTATCAGTTACAGGAGCTCGATTTTTGGGCCATTAAAGAGGGCAAAAAAGAATGGATGGACAGGGCCGATCTGCGAATTCCTGAGCTGATTAAAGATAAAATGCCTCAGATTGAGGGTGTTGCCTTTTTTAATGAATCAGCGCCACAATCGGTGATTTTGGATGATAATAATCCGTTTATGCAAGAAGGCATCGTTGATGCCAACGAGGGTTTTTTCTCGGTTTTCCCTTTCCGATTTATCTACGGCACGCCAGAAAGCGCTTTTAGTAAACCGGGCAATGTGGTTATCAAGGAGAGCGTAGCCTTAAGGTATTTTGGGAAAATCAATCCGGTAGGCAAGACCATCAAAATCAACGAACAGAACTGGACAGTTCCAGAAACCTATTTCGTTAGTGGAGTGGTGGCCGATCCGGTAACGCCAAGCAGCGTCGATTTCCAGCTGATCAAGAGGGGGGTCAGAACGTTGCCATTAAATGATAACTTCTATTTTTTTGCCACGGTTTTTGTAAAACTAAAAAGCCAGCAAACCGACGAATTGCTGAACCGTACCTTGCAAAATGTATATTATGATTTTAAGCTGGCCTTGTTTAAAAGACAGCAGCAAGCCATTGCGGGTTATCTTCAGCATGGACTTAAGCCATCGGCCCGTTTGGTGCCCCTGCATCAAATTCATCAAGAACCCCTAACAGGAAAAAGCTGGTTAAGCATGGTCAAGCCGGTTATCTTATTGTCGGCTTTGCTGTTCTTGATTTCGGTTATCAATTTTGTGAATATGTTTACGGCCCAAGCCGTATCGAGAGCCAAGGAGGTGGGCATTAAAAAAGTAATAGGAGCCCATAGGAAATCGCTGATTTTTCAATTCTTGATCGAAACGGCCTTGCAGTGCTTGATTGCCTTATTGTTAAGCACGGTTTTGCTAGAAGGCTTTTTGCCATACCTCAATCAGCTTTTTAACCTCGATTTATCGCTTGCGTTTAACCAAAACAACCTCATCATGCTTGCAGAGCTTGTGTTGCTCTTGCTATTGGTTATCCTGATGGCCGGAACCTATCCTGCATTTTTTCTGTCGTCGTACCGCCCCCAAAATGTTTTAAAGGGCAATTTTGGACATAGCCACAAAGGCAAAACATTAAGAAACTTGTTGGTTGGCTTGCAGTTTGTCATCGCGGTTGGCTTTTTTATCGGCATTATGGTTATTTCAAGGCAGATGCAGTACATGGAAAACAGAGATCCCGGGTTTAGTGCCAATGCCGTTATCCACATCAAAACATCCTTCGATAAAAGAATAGCCGCCCAGCTTAAAAGCATCGATGGCGTGAAGTACGTAGGCAGCAACGATGGGATGATTAGCCTAAATCACAAACTTACGGGCAAATACAGATACAACAACGAAACGAAAGAGCTGAATACTGTGCTTGTAAACTTTGAAGGCTTGCAGGCGCTTGATTTCGTCGATACGCAGTTTTTTAGTGCCTCCTACTTTTGCCCTGGCGGCAAATTTTGCTATCGGATGGATGCAGAACTTGGTTACTCCGATTACTTCTTCATCGAGGCCCAAAT
>NZ_JAELUC010000143.1 GCF_016429155.1 Pedobacter sp. ASV12
CCCCCCCCCCCCCCCCCCCCCCCCCCCCCCCCCCCCCCCCCCCCCCCCCCCCCCTTTTTAGATGTGTATAAGAGACAGTTATAGTATAATTATTGCTCCCCTAGGTCCAAAACCATTTACATTTATCTCAATGTTATTATCAGTTAAATATCACGACATTGACATTTGGAGAGTGGGTTCTGGATCTGATATAAATATATACAATAGAGATCCAATATCTAAAGAGTGTTTTATTTTAAGTGAAATGCTTTGGTCGTCTAAATAGACAAATAAATCTGCTGGTTTAAAAGGAATTTTTCTATGAATATTTAATTATAATATTAAATATTTCAGCACAATCACATTGTAAACGTAACTTTTACATAAAAAAGCTACCTAACCATATTGTAGGCAAAGTCCCCTTATTTATAATTTGGGATCCCGCTAGATGGGACCGGAAGAAAAGCCGGGCGACGGGAAACAGGGAGGACGCCCAGCTGCTCAACGCGTTTATCGAATCCACCTGAGGGCCCTGGAGGCCAAGAACAGCCTTGCAGGGACCCGGATAGCGCCAACCGCGGATGCGATCATGAGGATCATTTCGGGGCTCTCTCCCGAAAAAAGGATGCTGCTGGAGACTTTCCGCGGATACATAGAAATGCGGCAGGGCCTGGCCGGATCCGCCTTCAGCGAGAACACCGTGAAGCGCTACGTTTCCACCCTGAACCACCTCCGGGCGTTTGTGCGTCTTGAGTATGGTGGAAAAACCACGAGCTAATGACCCCTCTTCGCCAAAAACAATCCAACATTTACTTTACTGACAATCAAAACATTATGAAATATCCTAAAATTAGCCAGATGGGGTCAATCAAATTGGTTTTGTCCAGTCTATTCTATGTCGTTCTGAAATTGGTGAAACGGGATCAGTTTTATTGGTTTGTTAGGCCAAGCTGCCAAATACTATAATTTGTTACTTTTCCTTAAGCTTGTTTGTTTATAACGAATTGGGAACCTATTTTTAGAAAATGCCGTCGTTAAGCACTAATAAAAATATAATCGACAGCAATAGACGTTTTGCGTCAGTCTGCATATTTTAAGGCCCTTCTTCTAAATCCTATTGCAATCGATGTTCCAAATCTCTATTTTTGCTGGGCAAACAATTGGCTCAGGATGTTTCTCGATAACTATAAAAGCTTTCCCGATTCGACAATCAGCCCCCGTCTTTTATGGGAGTATGACGCCAAACTCATAGATTACGGCAAAATGCGGAATATAGTTGTACAGAGGGTAATAGAAAGAGGCTGGCCAAACGACTGGTATGCAATGCTGAACCTCTATGGCATAGACGGTGTCGTCGATTCGATCAAAAACATCGCATTTCTGAACGATGTAGACATGCATTTTGTAAGCACCCAGTTCGACATACCATTAACGGAAATGAAATGCTACATACGGAAACAGTCAGCACTGGGACACTGGAGCTCTTAAAGACGCTTATGGCTGACGAACGGCTGGCTCCCTTTTTCCTTGTTGGAGGCACGGCCCTGTCTTTGCAGATCGGCCACAGGATCAGCATTGACATAGACCTGTTTTCCACAGACGGTTTTGAGGAAACGGAAATGCTGGAATACCTTCAAAAAAAATACGGCTTTCTCTCTGATTATTCGTACAAAAATACCCTGAAAGGCTCCATAGACAATGTGAAAGTAGACCTCATCACACACGCCTATCCCCTGCTTGGGCCATTGCTGGTTGAAGATGCCGTACGTATGGCCAGTCCGTTGGATATTGCCGCCATGAAGCTCAATGCAATAACAGGAGCCGGAGATAGGCTGAAGGATTTCATTGATTTGGCCTATCTGTCTTCCATTATGCCACTGAGAGACATGGTTGCAGCCTTTACAGGCAAATATCCTTTGACAAATCCGGTTATGGCTTATAAATCCCTAGTGTACCATGACAACATAAATTTCGACGAACCAATCCAGCTGATGAACAAAAGCTATTCTTGGGAAACGGTTTCCAAAAGACTAGGCGAGATGGGACGAAGGCCAGAAAAGCTTTTTGGCGAAATAAGCTACAGACAAAGGAACAGCCGAAGCAGGGGAAAGAAGAGATAAGCGGAAAAACCACTACATATTGATCTCCCACGTAAAAACAATCTGCCTTTTACCTTCTGGCAATCGTACCTTATTAAGGGCTTCCAAAATTGATCGAACCTGTTCAGGCAGGCAGGTTTACCCGATTGCCTCATAAAAAACAGATTATTTTATAGCATAGAAATTTTTACTTCTGTTTGCATATAATAATACAGGGTTCATCATAACCCAACATACGATTGCTAATTTGATCTGCCTCAAATGGCATAGGTCTATGTTGGAGAAAAGCTTCGGAATATTCTTTCACCTGAAGACCGAAATCACTGGTTTCTCCTTTCAGCCATGTTTACGTCAGGATTACCGTAGATCGGCTGGCAAAAGAAGTCTCGCTCAAATACAAATGGGAAGCGGAACGATGGGACGGCAAAAGAGGCAGGGCCATAGGCACCAGGGAGGACGCCAACACCGTCAATGCCTTTATTGATACCGTCCATCTGAAAATCCTGGAAATCAGGGGCAATCTTGTCCAGGCGGGAATCGGGGTAACCGCCGAGACCATAACAAAGGTCCTGCTGGGCCAGTCGGCCGAAAAGAAAATGTTGCTGGAAACCTTCGGGGAACATATCGACTCGCTGAAAAGGATGGTCGGATCTACCCACAGGGAACGGACCGTCCAGCGCTATGCCTCTACCCTTAACCATATCCGCACCTTCACGTTCCAAGAATATAAGACCAGGGACATCGAACTTGAAAGAATCGGACATGATTTTGTATCCAGGCTATATAACTGGTTCAGGGCGCAAAAAGAGTGCACGCACAACACTTCTGCAAGGTATATGGGCTATTTGAAGACCGTACTGATCTCCGCCCGCAGCAAGGGATGGATAAAAAAAGATCCCTTCGCCAACTTTAGCACTTCGCCAAAAGAACTGCCCGTAATTCCGGTCAACGAATCAGAACTGGAAAGGATGCAACGATGCACCAAGCTCAACAAAAAGCTGGCGACAGTCAGGGACATTTTCATTTTCTGCTGCTATACGGGGCTTTCCTACATAGACGTCAAGCGGCTCAGGCCTTCCGATATCAGAAGAGAAAAGAACGGGAGAAAATGGATAGTTATCAAAAGGGAAAAAACCGGATCGCTCTGCAAAATCCCGCTTTTGGAAATCCCCCTCAACATCCTCGCCCGATATAGGAGGCATCCTAGGACGATCCTTACAGGGACATCTCTTCCGGTACCGTCCAACCAAAAGATGAACGACTACATTAAAGAGATAGCGGTCCGTTCGCGCATCCGTAGGGACATCACCTGCCATCATGCACGCCATACCTTTGCAACTACCGTTACCCTTGCCAATGGCGTGCCCATTGAAACTGTATCGAAGATGCTCGGCCACAGCTCCATCAGACAGACCCAGCATTATGCCAAGGTACTTGACAAAAAGGTCGAGGAGGATATGTCCGAACTGCAGAAGAGACTTAAAAAAGAGGCCTACAAAATCGATGCTTTCTGAAACTAATCGTACCTGAACCAATAGGAAAAAAGAGAAATAGCCTTTTGTTTTGGGCTATGGAAAAATAGCGCACCCTGCGATGCGCAAAAATCCGAACCTTAATTTTTAGTCCCTCCTATTGCCAGTTAACGAAGGTTTGCTATCTTTGCATCACGTCTGGATGAGTTAGACAAGCTGTTAAAGTTCTGATTTTCAGTAATTTATAATACAAAAACGTTATTCGTGAGTCAACTTTTAAAAAAACTTACAACTAATTGAAAAACAATCAGTTATAAGAAAAAGTTTGAGTTCCGCTCTGAGTACATCAAAATCGAACAAAAGCCGATCAGATTATGATCGGCTTTTTTGTTGAGGACAACAATAGCACAACATTTCATATATTAATACAATATATTCAGTTGTTTATATTCTTAGCCTAAATCTTGGCCTGCTATTCATCTTTGAAAATTTCGGGTATATTTCTATTAGTGGAAAAACTACAAGCTATTGACCCCTCTTGGCCAAAAACAACCTAACAACTATTTAACTGGCAGTCGGCATATCCTATGTCGTTCTGAAATTAGCGAAAGAGGTCAATTTTATTGGTTTGCCCGCAGATGCCAATTTCGCTAAGTCTTATGCCAATTTTACTAATTTATTATCCATAAACATTAATTATTTTTGGAATTAACCATATATAAACCAAATTTCTTGGCGCTTTCGATTGTTTAGAACTTTTCTATGCTAGATTATAACATTTATTCGGATAATGAATTAGCATATCTGTTAAAAAATAGTGATAAACAAGCTTTTACGGAAATTTACAATCGATTTTACGGTATTCTTTATCGACATGCATACAAGAGTTTACCAGACTCCGAAGCACTAAAGGATGTGCTTCAGGAAGTTTTCGTTTATTTATGGAATAACCGAACAAATATAAAACCAGAAGAAAACCTGTCTCTTATACACATCTAAAAGAGGGGGGGGGGGGGGGGGGGGGGGGGGGGGGGGGGGGGGGGGGGGGGGGGGGG